>JAPPBX010000049.1 GCA_026702755.1 Candidatus Poribacteria bacterium
CCAAACGAGTTTAAAAGGTTTACGATACTCTTATCCAGTAGTATTACACCATCAACAGCGATGTTATCAAGACGTAATGGAATAATTTAAGCTGACTGACAGGTATGACTTAAACCATTACACTCTCTATCCACGCCTCGTCAATTTCGAGACCGAAACCGGGGGCATCCGACGGGGCGACATAGCCGTCTTTGATGACGGAAGTGCCGGGCAACTTGACCATCTCCTCGAGAGGGACACCGGGAGCAGAAACGCCTTCAGAGCGTTCACCCCACGTAATGGCAGGCATAGCAAATGCGAGGTGCTGACCGTAGGGATAGTTCATACCGCCGTGTGTGATTACGTTAATCCCACTTGCCTCTGCGATGTGGCAAATCTTCGCCGCTGATGTAATACCACCGCACCACAAAACGTCCGGCTGGAAGATGTCAACCAACCGTCGTCCTGCCGCCTCTGCAAAGACGGTTGGTAGATACCAGTGTTCTCCCGTCGCGAGCGTTTGCCAAGGGAGGCGTTGACGCACTGTCTCGTAGCCGACAAAATCATCGGCACGGATGTAGTCCTCCATCCACTTCAACCCGTAAGGCTTCATGGTTTCACAGACACGCACGGTATGCTCTATGTCAAAACCGGTCCAAGCGTCCAACATTAGGTCAACCTCATCGCCGATGGCTTCCCGCGTCGTTGCTACCAATTCTTCAAGTTTACCTAAGCCTTCTTTCCCTTGCTCTGGCCCCCACGGAGTGAAAAGTTTTGTGGCTTTGAATCCAAGCTCCATATACCATTCCTGATCGAAGCCAGACGCGTAACAGAAAATCTTTTCTTTTTGCGGACCGCCGAGTAGTTCGTAAACCGGTCGCCCCAAAATTTTGCCTTTGAGGTCCCAGAGGGCACAATCAACGGCACTGATGGCGTAACTCGTCAAGCCGGTTGCGCCAAAGGCGGCTGACAATCGTACCATCATGTCCCATATTTTTTCAGTCGCCATGCAATTTTCGCCAACGAGGAAGGGGGCAAAATGGTCTGAAATGATTCGGGTTACGGGACCCCCGTACAGCGAGATACCGAAACCCCAGGCCCCATCTTCTGCCGTTATAATGCATGCCGGACGTTTCCATTCCGAATAGGAAACGTGTCCCTCTTTTCTGTTGAATGACGGATAACGCGTAATGGGGCGGTTCAATTGATATGTTCTTGACCGACTCGGTGTGCGCGGCGTTGTTGTCGGTTTCGGGTTGAGTTCGATTTCTACGACGCGGATCTCTTTAATTTTCATAGACTTCCCTTTTGTAATCAATCTGATGAATTATCAAAATAATCACTAAGACGTTTCGTTGTCCCTGACGATGGAGGGGGTCCGCCCCAATATAGCGAGTTCATCACGAAAACGTTTTTCACTGGCGGCGAGTAAATCTTCAATGACTTTCTCCGTGCTTCCACCCTCCGCAACGAGGGTTTCCATTTGCTCTACTGCGAAAGTTTGAACATGGCTAAAACAATTCTTAGTAGACTTGTCAAGATGATTCCCAATGTTTAAACTCAGCACTAACAGAAGTGCTCTTTCCAATTTTTCGATGCGCTCGTCCCGCGCTTTTAGTTCTTCCAATATATCCATTTGGTCTTCAAGCTCCAGTCCTTTTATCCCCCTGCTTATAATACGGTGGGAGGGCGGTAGAAGAGTGTGTAGGGTTTCCGTGGCGTTACCACCCAAAACTGGGTTCATAGAGTATAGCACGAGCGGGGAAAAGATACAATAGAGCATCTCTACATCGAACAAGCAAGAACGATAGCTGCGCTCGCGTTTGAATAAAGGTGAACCTTACGAAGTTTAACCATTTCCGTCCATCAATTAGAGTTCAGCAAACTTGATGTTCCCAAAGACTCGCTCTAACACGGCTTGGACTTCTTGATGTCTTTCGTCTGTGTGCGAGACAGCGGGTGTTCGGAGTCGGTGGTTCGGATAGAGTCCGTGAAGATGGAGTGCCGATTTGATGCTTGGTAGCCACTCCAACTTCGTTGCAGTCTTGAGCCAGGGTTCCTCATAACGGAACACGATCTCCTTGGCATCATCGTTGTGCCCTGTGGTCAGGGCATTATAGAATTCCAATGCAATGTCTGGGCAGAACGGAGCAATCGTGCAGAGATACGCCGTTGAACCGATCGGATAGCCGAACATGAAATTCCGCATCTGTCCACCACTGACCACCGCAAAATTCTCGTCAGTGGTTGCGCGAATGATGTCGTAGTAAGCATAGAACGGATGACCGTCGTTCTTGATACCAACTATCTCTGGACGTTTTGCTAACTCAGCAACGATGTCCACAGGATACGGGTCTTGCCACGCCCCCCAAACCAGCAAAGGCATCGGCGCGGCATCCTGAACGCTATCAAAGTAGCCAACAATAACCTCGCTCTTCACTCCTAATCCGGGATGAATCTGGACCTTAACAGCGTCTACGCCCTTAGCGTCGCAGTGTTTTAAAAACTCTCGGCACTGTCCGGGGTACCACCACCCGGTTGAAGCAATGAACAGCGAACGACCTGATATTTCTTCTGCTAATTCCGCAGTCAACTGCCAGATTTCTTCATCTGTCAGGCTACAGAATTCGCTACTGCCATACGTGAGGAGAATCACTGGGACACTTTGCTCACACAACCAGTTGACGTATTTCCGCATCGCACCAACATCCAGCGAGTCGTCATCGCCGAAACAGGTGTTCACGGGTACGATGGGACCTTTTAGACGTTCCACTACGCGAATTGCTCGCTCCATAAAAATTTCCTTTGGTATGTTGTTAGCACTTCTGAAAGTATAGAGATGGGCAACTTGCTAATTACGGCGGTACGTTTGGTAAGTGCCAGATTTCCTCAGAAAATTCAGGAATTGTCAACAAACCTGCAGTCCACAGAAATACTCTATCTCGTTCTGGGAGGTCGTTTAGGCAAATCCACGCAACCTCCACAAGAATCTGTTTCTCTTTTAGTTCCGGATCGTTTCCCAAGGAGACTGCCTGCGTACCTATTTCTATCAAATAGGTGTAATATTGATCGTTAGGTGCAAAGGTAACGACAGATGTTGGACGGATTACAGTGCCTTCGACACGGCACTCTTCCCGAAGTTCTCTCAGCGCGGCTTGTTCCGGCGTTTCATCTGGTTCGATGCGTCCACCGGGAAGACACCACCACTCTTCTCCTTCGTGACGGTGCTTGACCATTAGAATTCTTTTTTGCCTATGAACGATGCATTGTGCACGCGACATTCACAACCCCTGAATCTGGTGTCCTATCGAAAATGAGAGGAAATTCCTTATATTTTTTTAATCAAAAATGGTGTATATCTGTCTAAAATCTTATAAGCCGTACCTTGGGTTATTATATCATAAAGACTTATGAAGATGTGGTTTATCTTTTCGTTTACGCTTGTTGAAAGTATAGCATCTTTTGCTGTTTTTCTCTATCAAAAACCGTGTCTGCACTCTCTGCTATTGGAAGGGTGAGATGCGATGAATAACAGCATATAAGGAGGTAAGAAGTGAAATATAGATTGAACGTTATTATGGTTTTAGCCGTTGCTGTGAGTCTTTGGTCTATAGGCGCGTTTGCAGCGGATCTTACGGAGGGACTTGTCGGCTATTGGCCCCTCGATGGCAATGGCAACGACGAATCAGGTAATGGAAAGGATGCCAAATTAGAAAAGGGCGCGAAATGGTCTGACGACGGTTGGGTGAACGGTGCGGTTGATTTTGATGGTGGTGGTGGACACGTCGTTGTCGATGATACGTTTGAATTGACAACGACCGCAATCACAGTGATTGCACGGATCAACGGTTGGAAAACGATAGATTGGTCGGGAATTGTCGTAGGTCGAAGTGATCCGGCATCGTGGTGGATGGGTGTTGCTGCGAACAATACTCTAACCTACGTATGGAACAATAATTCCGCACTGACGTGGAACTGGCAAGGCGCGCCAGAAATCCCAGAAAATAAATGGGCGTTGGTCGCGATAGCAATTGAACCTGACAAAGCAACGAGTTACATTTATCACAGAGATAGTGACAAGCTTGATTCTGAAGTAAATGATATTCCGCACATCGAACAGACAGTTAAAAATTTGAAGTTCGGATGGGATGAATGTTGTGGTGCCAGATACTTCAAAGGGTTAATTGACGAAGTGATGATCTATGACCGGACGTTGAACGCCGATGACCTCAAAAGGCTGGCAACTGTTGGGCTGCCTGTCGAGAGTAAAGGGAAACTCGCAATTACTTGGGCAGAACTTAAGAGAGATTAAAGTAAATCGTAAGGGTTAGGTAAGTCACATTCTATAGTAAAATCTACAATTACTGAGATATTGTGGAGGCGAGGTTTCAAACCTCGCCAGCGGCGGTGGAGACCCTGTTCACTGAACACCTGTCCACTTACAAGATTAGTTATCAGTTATCAGTTGTCAGTGAAGAAGAGTTTTTGTAACAATCATCGCCACTTTGGAGCAAGCCGATGTGAAGTGAATTATTACCAGAAAACCTCCTAACCGAATGCCGAAGACTTTGACCAATAACTCGCCTCCGATACTTTTGCTAAAGCACAAGTTGTTGGTCAAAACTGACCCCCTAAAGGATAACCTGCAATTTGGAAAAAATCCCTTTTAGGCAATATGCCGCACTCCTTTCACAGTACCTGAAACCGCAGTGGATGCGTGTGACCCTACTCGCTGTGTTTATGTTGGGTGGGGTCGGTTTAAACCTTGTTAAACCACAGATTCTGCGCTACTTCTTTGACACAGCAGAAGCAGGTGGAGAGACGCGGAACTTACTGATCGCTGCCGGTCTTCTGTTCATTGCCGTAAGTTTCTTCAGGCAAGTCGTAACGTTAGTCAGCTCTTACCTTGGGCAAGATGTCGGCTGGCGAGCGACAAATCAGATGCGTGGTGATCTCGCACACCACTGCCTCCAACTCGACATGCCGTTCCATCATGAACACACGCCTGGTGAAATGGTAGAACGTGTTGACGGAGATACGACGGCTCTCTCAAATTTCTTTTCTGAATTCATACTTCAGGTAATAGGTAGTTTTTTGCTGCTCGGTGGTGCTCTGGTCTTGGTGATTCGTGAAGATTGGCGGATTGGAATCGCACTGACCGGCTTTGTGGCAGTCGCTATCTTAGTTTATAATCTCACCCGAAACGTTGCTGTTCCGATTTACACCTCTGAACGAGAGGGTTACGCCAGACTCTTCGGATTTCTCGAAGAACGTCTAACAGGTGTTGAGGACCTTCGTACAAACGGTGGCATCAACTATACAATGGATCGGTTTTACGATGTCAACCGTGATGTATACGGTCGAGCCGTAAAAGCACACGTGATGGGCGAGGTTTTACGGATGATTAGCGGCGTTCTACTTGCCTTCGGGCAGGTATTGACGATGGCGATGAGTATCTATCTGTTCAGGGAAGGTGTATTCACAATCGGGACCGTCCTTCTTGTTATCCAATACGTAGTGATGCTGCGAGGTCCGCTGGTCATGATGAACCGTCAGATTAACGATCTCCAACGGGCAACCGCTGGTTTGAAACGGATTGAAGAATTTTATCGGGTCACCTCAAACATTGTAGATGGAACGGAGGCACTGCCGACCTCAGAAGCACTTGGTATTGAATTTGATGCGGTCACATTCGGGTACACCGAAGATGAATCTGTTCTGAAAGATGTTTCCTTCCAATTACAACCCGGAAAATCACTCGGCTTATTGGGACGCACAGGTAGTGGTAAGACAACGATCACCCGTCTCCTATTTCGGTTGTATGAGATTAACAAAGGACAGATTCAGATTGGCAACAAACCAATTGAGGATATTCAGTTGGACGACTTGCGCGACCGGATCGGTCTGGTTACACAGGATGTGCAACTTTTCAATGCAACAGTGCGCCAGAACTTGACGCTCTTTGACACAGAAATCTCTGATGATCGGATTTTGTCAGTGATTGAAGAACTTGGATTATCCGAATGGTATCAATCCCTGCCAGACGGACTTGATACACTTCTTGAAGGGACCGGGCTTTCCGCAGGGGAAGCGCAGCTGCTGGCATTTGCAAGGGTCTTCCTTAAAGATCCGAAGATTGTCATTCTTGATGAACCGTCCTCACGACTTGACCCAGCAACGGAACAACGCATTGACAACGCAGTGCAGCGATTGTTGAAGGGGCGGACCAGCATCATTATTGCGCATCGGCTTGGAACGGTCCAACAGGTAGACGAAATTATGATTCTTGCAGATGGAGAGATTGAAGAATATGACGAACGCAAGCGGCTCGTCCAAAATCCTGACTCCATCTTCTCAGGGCTGCTAAAAACTGGTCTGGAGGAGATGATTCAATGACAACCGGGCAAGCCTCAATTCGCCTCATGCGCTACCGTCCGCTCCTCTTTCTCGGTACCATTCTGTTCCGTGGATTAGACGATCTAATGCCTTTCATTGTCGGCATCATTATGAAGGCATTTTTTGATGCGCTGTCCGGCGAATCGGCAGCTGGTGCCAACCCTTGGACCTTTGTTGCGCTCTTCGTTGTTGCCGAATTTGGTGACCGAGGTGTCCTCATCTCCTCAGCGTTCGTGTGGGCGCGTTGGCGATACGCTATTTCAACACTGCTCCGAAAAAATCTGATGACATCTATCATGAACATGTCCGCGCCACACAGTGTCTCAACAGCCTCTGGCGAAGTGACAAACCGGCTGCGAGATGATGTAGAAGCGATTATAAGCTATCTGGAACAGTACATCCATTTGTGGGGCAATCTCATCTTCGCGACGTTAGCAATTATCTGGATGGCTCGGATAGATGCAGCCATAACGGCTATCACGGTTATCCCTGCTATTCTCATTATTACAATTGTCAACATGTCAAGGCGGTATATTCAGCGGTATCGCGCAGCACAGCGCGTTGCTACGGAACATTCAACGAACTTCATCAACGAAATGTTCCAATCTATCTTGGCAGTGAAGGTCGCTGGGACAGAGTCAAATATAATTGCACACTTCCGGAAATTGAACGATGCGCGCCGCAAGGCGACACTGGTGGATAACCTGTTCAATCAACTCCTACGATCCATCAGTTTCAATATGAACGACTTTGCCGCTGGGGTGGTTTTGATTCTGATTGTGGAACAGGTGGCTGCAGGGACGTTTTCAGTTGGAGACTTTGTGTTGTTCTATGCGTATATCGGTGAAGTCGCGAGAAGTGGATCACTCATCGGCAGTACAATGGCACAACACCAACGCGCAGAGGTTTCATTCTCCCGTATGGAACAGACCGTTGAGGAAATGCCAAGAGATGATTTAGTAGCACACACTCCGGTATATCTGCGAGAGAATCAACCGCCACTTTCTATTCCTCAAAAGACTGAAGCGGATCGGTTAGATGAACTTGCCGTTGACGGGCTTACATACCTCTATGACGGCGATGCATCTGGAATTGCTGAGGTTGATCTGAAAATCCCGGCAGGCTCGTTCACTGTTGTTACCGGACAGATCGGTTCAGGTAAAACGACGCTGGTGCAAGCCCTCTTGGGTGTCCTGCCGAAACAGTCCGGGGAAATTCGCTGGAACGGCGAAATCGTTGGGGATCCGAAGTCGTTTTTCGTTCCGCCCCGTTGTGCGTACACACCGCAAACGCCGAAACTTTTCAGCGAAAAACTGAGTGCTAACATTCTCATGGGTTTGCCGTGGGATTGGGATACCCTCAATCAAGCGATTCGGCTCGGTGTCATGGAGCAGGATCTGCCGACGCTTGAAGACGGTCTCGAAACCGTTGTTGGACCGCGCGGTGTGAAACTATCCGGCGGACAGATGCAGCGTACAGCAGCGGCACGGATGTTTATCCGAGACTCGGAACTTCTCGTCTTTGACGATCTCTCATCTGGGCTGGACGTAGAGACAGAACAGACCTTATGGGAACGTCTTTTTGAAACGACGCGGGCGACGTGCCTTGTTGTTTCTCATCGGCGACCTGCGCTGCGTCGGGCGGATCAGATTGTTGTTCTAAAAGAGGGCCGCGTTGAGGCAGTTGGGACGTTGGATGAACTGCTCGTTTCCTCCGAGGAGATGCGGAAGTTATGGGCAAGCGACTGAAGTTGAGTCGAGCATAAAACCTTGGGAGGTTTGTCTTAAGTAGTGTCCAAGTAATTCCAAAATCTACTATAAAATAACCCAAGTTGCTACTTAAAAGGTTATAGGCAACCAGAGTTATGTAAGTACGCCCTATTTCGTGCAGTCGAGTCTAAGGAATGCACCATTGTGTGCAGCACCTCCTCTGAGTTTTGTAGGAAACTCCGCCAATATAGTATTGTTCAGATTGGCACAGAACTTGCTGAATCTACATAACAGACTTTCAATAGCCAGTGTGTAGATCGGTTTGCTTCCACCCCAAAAGTTATGTACGGGTGGCAAGTTGGATTATAAAATAAAAAAGAGGTTCTTATGAAAATCAAGGTGTTTTTGGGGCTGATGTTCCTAATTTTTTCAATGTTTCTGTATGTGCCCGACACGACTGCTGAATATGAACCTTATATGCAACTCAGTTTACCCGAAGGTGCTAAAACGCGCCTCAGTAAGGGATGGGTACGTGAAATTGCGTATTCCCCGGACAGCACGCTTCTTGCGGTAGCCAGCAGCATCGGTATTTGGATCTATGATGCACAAACCGGTGAAGAACGCAATTTGCTCACGGGGCATCTGGGACCGATCAGTAGTGTGGCGTTTAGCCCGGATGGAAATACACTCGCAAGTGGGAGTAGAGACGAGATTGTCCGTCTATGGGATGTCAGCACTGGCAAGCCTATGCACACACTTATAGGGCATCTGGGGCCGGTCAATAGTGTGGCGTTTAGCCCGGATGGAAATACACTCGCAAGTGGGAGTAAGGATAAAACCGTCCGTCTATGGGATGTCAGTACTGGCAAGCCCATGCACACACTCACAGGGCATACGACGAGTCGTGTCTATATCTATAGCGTGTCGTTTAGTCCAGATGGAAATACACTCGCAAGCGGGAGTGATGACAAGACTATCCGTTTATGGGATGTCAGCACTGGCAAACCCATACGCACACTCACAGGGCATGGGGATGTGGTTTGGAGCATGTCGTTTAGTCCAGATGGAAATACACTCGCAAGCGGGAGTAGGGACAAGACTATCCGTTTATGGGATGTAAACACTGGCAAACCCATACGCACACTCCTCATAGGGCGTACGAGTCGTCCCCATATTTATAGCGTATCGTTTAGCCCAGATGGAAATACACTCGCAAGCGAAGATCTTGACCATACTATCCGTTTATGGGATGTCAGCACTGGCAAACCCATACGCACACTCACAGGGCATGGGGATGTGGTTTGGAGCATGTCGTTTAGTCCAGATGGAAATACACTCGCAAGCGGGAGTAGGGACAAGACTATCCGTTTATGGGATGTAAACACTGGCAAACCCATACGCACACTCCTCATAGGGCGTACGAGTCGTCCCCATATTTATAGCGTATCGTTTAGCCCAGATGGAAATACACTCGCAAGCGAAGATCTTGACCATACTATCCGTTTATGGGATGTCAGCACTGGCAAACCCATACGCACACTCACAGGGCATACGGATGCAGTCTATAGCGTGGCGTTTAGCCCAGATGGAAATACACTCGCAAGTGGGAGCTGGGACAAGACTATCCGTTTATGGAATGTGAATACAGGCAATCCTATACGCACACTCACAAGGCACGGGGGTGTGGTCTGGAGCGTATCGTTCAGTCCAGATGGAAATACACTCGCAAGCGGGATTTATCAGCAAACCCGTTTACGGGATGTCAGCACTGGCAAACTCATACGCACGCTCACAAGGCAGAGGGGTGCGGTCAAAAGTGTGGCGTTTAGCCCAGATGGACAGACGCTCGCAAGCGGAGGTTTTGGCAATAATGGTATCCGTTTACGGGATGTCAGCACTGGCAATCTTCTGCATAGCCTTTCGTCCACAGGGATCCAGAGTGTGTCGTTTAGTTCGGATGGAAATACACTCGCAAGTGGGACCTATCAGGAAATCCATTTATGGGATGTCAGCACTGGCAAGCCCATACGCACACTCATAGGGCATGGGGATGTGGTCTGGAGCGTGTCGTTTAGTTCGGATGGAAATACACTCGCAAGTGGGAGCGGGGACAAGACCATCCGTTTATGGGATGTCAGCACTGGCAAGCCCATACGCACACTCATAGGGCATACAGATGCGGTCCGGAGCGTGGCGTTTAGTCCGGATAGTGGTACCCTCTCGAGTGGGAGTCACGACGGCACGATACTCTTGTGGACACTCGCACGGGCAGACTAACCGCTATACCTTACGCTGACTGCAGGTGAATTCACCGCCACGCGAAAGATGCTGATACGAAAGTAAAGGATTCGGAAGGATGGTATGAAGCTCAGAATCCTTGAAAGTACAATTGGAAGAAGACAAACAGCAAGGCTTAAAGTATGTTTCACTTTTGATCCGTTTAAACACATTTCTCCGGAAGAATCTGCCGATTAATTGAGGAAAACAACATGAATTCAAATACCGTTCATATACTTGATACTGGCACAGAACTGTTTGTTGATGACGCGCTGATCGCTTCCAAACACGGCGTGACACGCACACTACATCAGTGCGTGAAGCACGATGTTCCCGTCCTTGAACCAGATCCCGACAATCCGTGGGAACACGGCGGACCCGACCAGTCCAGACGCGTACATCTCTACGGCACCACGATGTACGATGCGGCGTACGGAAAATATCGTATGTGGTACATGTGTCGTATGGGACCGCATTGGCGGTTTGAAGCGAATGAGATTCCGGGACTTTATGTTCCACGTACAGATCGAAACCCTTCGACCTATAGAGGAAAGACACACGACGCTTACGGACGCAAATTCGTCGAAAACGACCGCGGCGACCTTACCTGCTATGCAGAGAGCGATGATGGATTGACATGGACGAAACCGAACCTCGGTCTCTTTGAATTCAATGGAAACCCGAATAACAACATTGTGTGGGACCTCCACGGCGCGTGTGTCTTTCGTGATGACGATGAATCGGATCCGCAGAGACGGTATAAGATGATCGGTTTCTGTAGGCGGTATCGGAACATTTTCCTGCTCATGTCACCTGATGGCATCCGATGGGACGATTCAGATTTCCTCGAACCGATTGCGGATCGAGATAACGAAGGCGCGTTCAACGTCATCTACGATAAAAAAACAGATCTGTTTCGAGCTTATGCCCTCATACGTGGTGACGATAAAGACGCAAGACGTATGATCGCATACACCGAAAGCCCAAGTCTTGAGGGCCCCTGGAAACCTCTCGAACCGATGTTCGGTGCAACGGATGAGGACGACGCAGTTGGTGTACAGAGATACGGTGCTGATCGTGCCGAAATCCACAACATGTCTGGTTTCCTCTATCATAATATTTATATTGGTATCCCCGGTGTGTTATATGTGACGGGACCGGGCGCGGCGGAGCATGAGATTCCTGTCGATGGACCTATTGATGCCCAATTCGTTTATAGTCGAGACGGATTCAATTGGGATTATCCTGATTCAAATCGAACGCCGATTATCCCACGCGGTGAGAGCGGCACTTTCGACACCGGCATGATTATGGGAACGGCTATAGAGCCGATTATCACCGACGATGAAATTCACTGGTATTATACAGGGACAGAACATACCCACGGTGCCCAGATGAAGGATAGGCACAAGGCAATCGGGCTCGCGAAGTGGCGATTAGATGGCTTCGTCTCGCTTGATGCTGAGGCGGAGGAGGGTATCGTTGAAACTGTCCCATTGCAGCTTCCGAACGGTGGGCTTGAAATTAATGCGGATGCAAGTAGCGGTCAGGTCGGTGTTGAAGTGCTAACGGCTGATGGACAGGTTCAACAAGGATTTTCGATTGATGATTGCGTTCCGTTGACAGGCGATGCTATACGGCACTCGGTGCAATGGAAGTCGGCGAGATTGGCGGAGGCAGAGCAACCGCTGAGATTTCGCTTTGTGCTGAACCGTGCAAGGCTCTATGCCTTTCGTACTCAGCAGAGACGAGGGGATCTCGCCTCTACATTAGAAACATAACAGGAGTTGAAAAAATGAGACATACTACGCAAATTGAACTTGAAAATTTATACGATCTGGTTGCTGTAAAGCTTGGTGTTATGAATCCTGAAGATGTGCGAAGCCTTATTGTCGTGGATGCCCTTGTTGATACTGGTGCAACGGGTCTTTGCCTACCGACACCACTCATTGAGCAACTCGGGCTCACACCTATTGAAACGAGGCGGGCACGTACCGCTACTGGCATCGTTGACCGCGTCCTTTATTCGGAAGTCCAATTTACGATATTGGAACGAACAGGGACGATGCAAATTACCGATCTACCTGAGGGTTCGCCTGTCCTCGTGGGACACATGGTTTTGGAGCATTTAGATCTCTGTGTTGATATAAAAGAGGGGTTAATCTATAATCCAGCACACGATGGTGAATGGATTACAGAGATCCTCTAAAGGAGAAGTGAATGGATACCTTATCAACACACGACGACTCCCCAGAAAATCGTGTGGACAACCTGTTGAAGCTGGAAGTCGTTGAAGCGTTTGACCGGACTGCGTTTGAGCGCGATGGATATTGGGTGTGGGAAGGGATACTCACGGATGCTGCCCGCAAGCAGTGGACAGCCAGCTTACAGAAGTTACAACAGATGAACGATGCGATCCTCATGGATACGGCGTGGAGTGCTATCGACTTTGAGGCGCGGGGGTTTCCGCAGCCTGTGCCAGAACAAATTGCGCCGGCGTTTTTGGCGGGGTGCTGCGGTGGTTCAGAGCAAATGCCCGGTTTCCTCAGAACCGCTGAGTTGCGTCAATATATGCATACTCAGGGGCTGTTCGGACCGGGCAACGCGTTGGTCACATACGGATTCAAGTCACAAGGTGTCATGCCGGAGTACTTTCCTGCAGGATACGACGACTTTATAATGGATGTGACATCTGCTCATCCGCAGATGATGGCACTCTTTAGGAAACTTTTCGGAGACCGATTTATACTCGATCACTGCTTCATGCTCAATCGAGCACCGGGTTCAAAAGGGCGCCGGTGGCATGCACACCAGTATCGGGAGGGGCAGTACGAAATTGAGGACCCGATTGGGACTGGACACGCCCTTACCACTGATTTTCTACAACGGCAGTGTATTCGGACGTTGTGCTATCCAGAAGGTGCAACTATCGAGGATGGCGGCGAACTTGCGATTATCCCCGGTGCCCATCTCTATCGGATTCCGTACAAATGGAGCACGGAACGACCGGATGATGACGCTGCCATGAAAGCGGGCTGGTTGAAAGGCAAAATCCACGCCTTCACAGGGAAACCGTTGGAAATCGTACACCTCTCACTACCGCCCGGAAGCATGGTTTCGTTTGTCCATCACATGCCGCATTATGTTGGCTATCGGAAGCCAGGGATGCCGACCCGGTGGGGACTGCTTATGGCGTATCGAACACCCGACCCAGAAGCAGATCCAGCCAAATGGACAAATGGCATTCCGACCCATTGGGTGGAACAGGCCGCGGCCCGAGGAAAACTACCCGCTGCGGCACAGCGTCTATTTGAGGCAGATAATCCGCTCGATATGCACTCACAGAGTCGTAAGGAATAAGATTACCTTATTGGGAGGTCCCACCCTCAAGGTAGAAACCGGGAAATTTCGAGTCCGGTGTTTCCGTATACAAGACGTTCCATTTTACCCGCCTTTACTCCAAAAGCCCATTTTCCTTGGACCATTGGGCGTTTGGATACAAAGCCATAATGGAGATCTCTAATTTTATTGTTCAGAGTTACTGTCCGACATCTGGATCCAGTTCCTTAGCCTTTTGAAAATCCGCTTGTGCGGCTTCCTTCTGTCCAAGTGCTTCTTTCGCACGCCCGCGTTCATAGTAGTATTTTGCATACTTGGGAACCATCCAGACAAGTTTATCAAAATCACGTATGGCATCTTTAGCATCACCAAGGGCTACCTTTGCTGTTGCTCGTGTATGATAAGCATGGATGTTATCCGGGTCTCGTTGGATCGCTTTCTCACTATCAAATATCGCCTCATGATATAACTTTCTGGCTTCTGCCATATTTCCTGCAGCGGCTTCAAATTGCGCAAAGAGATACCTCCTCCGCATCAAATAGTTGTACACATGGTGCCTATCAGGATTTAGTTTTATGGCGTTCGCATAATCTTCAATTGCTGCTTTATATAAACTGCGTGCTGCCTCCGTATTCCCTTGTTCGGCTTTAGAATCACCGAATTTGAACTTCGCCAACGCTCGATCTCTGTAGGCATCGGCATCTTCAAAATTCACCTGAATGTATTTATCGTAATCGGCTATCGCGCCGTTATAGTCGCTAAGGTTAAACTTCGCAATTCCACGTGCGTAATAGGCATAAATAAAATTAGGGTTCAGCTGCAGGGCTTTATCCAAGTCAACCATTCCTTCATCATAGCTTTTCTTTGCAACTTTCGTTTTTCCCAAAACAAAATAGGCATAGGCACGGATAAGCTCCCGATTGTGCCACTGTGCTATAGGTTCTATTCGTGTAGGCTGCGAGAGTAATGCCTTGAGAACGTTTGAAGGGACAGCCTCATCTCGACCCACGTGAACTCCGATAACCTGTTTCTTACTATTTAGCAAAGGTCCCCCACTACTCCCCCCACGTGTATTAGCTGTTGTGCGAATTCGTTTATTGCTATTCTGAGCGTTGATTACACGCCCAGGCATAACCTTGTATACACCGTCTGGAAATCCCACAGCAGAAACAGGTTCACCATGTCTAACTGCATCGCTATCACCAAGCTGTAGCGGCGTGCCTTCACCGGAGATTTTTAAGATGACAAGGTCGTTTTCTACATCATACGCTGTCACGCCTTCCACCGCCCAAACTGCCTTCTTGTCAACAAGCTTCGCGAAAATAGGCCCGGGAAGGGCAACTACATGAATGTTCGTGGCAATCTTGTCGCGTGCCACGAAGAAACCGCTCCCAATGCCGCGCAAACCCACCAAGCGAACAGTTGAATCCTTTACTTTTTCAGAGACTGAGTCCACTGGTGGTATGACCAGTTTCTTGGGAACTATCTGTTGCGGTGTTGGTGCACACGAGAAAAGAAAACCCAGTGTTAGTAAAACGAATATAGACTTTCGGTCAACTTTCATAAACAGATACCTCTAAACTCAGGGGCATTTAGTTTTAATAAATTATCTGGTTGGCTGTTTTTTTTTAAATCCGGTGCGGTTAGGAAACCGCACTACAGGTGTCAATTTAAGGATTTTTCACGGTATTTTGTAGGAACGTCTCTACAAATGCTGCAGAAACACCCAAGCAAAAACCCCCTACGGAGCTTTATCTTTTTTTAATTCCCATTTCTACACAGATACCATCCCTACGGGATTGAAGAGGTTTTGAAGGCTTCAAAGTCTCTGTGTAAAGCTCGATTCGGTTGGGAAACCGAACCTACCGGGCCTGGAGGGCCAAAATTGGGTAAAAAAACGGAAAACTAAATAGTCCAGCCTCTAAACTGATGACGCACAATCACTGTTCCGTATCTGGTTTTAGTGCTTTAGCCTTTTGAAAATCTGCTTGTGCTGCTTCCTCTTGCCCAAGTGTTTCTTTCGCACGTCCGCGATCGTAGTAGACTTCAGCATAATTAGGGTTAATCCGGAGCGCCGCATCAAAGTCCTCTATCGCGCCTTCAGCGTTACCGAGGGCAGCTTTGGTAACACCCCGATTGCCGTAGGCATAAGCATTCTCTGGGTCCAATTGTATCGCCCGTGTGCAGTCTTCAACCGCCGACAGATATAACGCCCCTGCCGCTGCCATATCTCCTTGATTTGCTCTCGTTTTACCGAGACGGAACCGCGCATATCCGCGATTGATGTACGGCTCAGCATACTCTGGGTATAATCGTATTGCCTGTGTACAGTCCTCAATCGCTGACGCATATAATGCCTGCGCGCCTGCTATGTTGCCCTGATTCGCTTTAGATTCACCAAGGGTAGCCTTTGCGATCCCGCGATTGTTATACGGATCGGCAAGTTCTGAATCTAATTCGATAACTTGTGTCCAATCGTGGATCGCGCCTTGATAGTACGTTTGTCCTTTCGCCACAGCCCCTTGATTTGCTTCAAATTGAGCGAGGCGGAACTTACCACCGGCGCGATTGTGGTAGGCATAAGCATCTTCAGGGTTAAGCTTGATGGCTTGCGTGCTGTCTTCAATTCCGGCTTCATATAACTTTCGAGCTTCCTCCAGATTTCCTTGGGCGAATTCGAGATCTCCAAGCGTGAATTTTGCGAGTCCTCGATTGTAGTAAGCATCTACCTTTTCAGGATTAAGTTTGATGGCTTTATCAAAATCGGCGACTGCTTCGTTATAGTGATTCGCATTGTATTTACGTTGTCCTTGAACGGAGTAGATATAGGCACGAATATGCTTTCGCTTACGCCACCGCGTCAAAGGCTCCGCAAGCCTTGAGCGATCAATCAAAGTCCTCAGCGCGTTTGAGGGAATGGCGTAGCTGTAAGGATCTTCTACGGCAGAAACGACCGCGATGACCCGTCCCTTACTGTTTCGCACCGGACTACCGCTGCTGCCACCAGAAAGACTGATTTTCATCTGGAGCCACTTGTCGTTATTTCGGACACGATGGACGATGCCTTGCGTGCCTCTGTACTTTCCACCCGGGTAGCCTGTGGCAATCACTGCGTCCCCCACTTTAACAGCATCGCTGTTGCCAAGTAGAAACGGTATGCCTTCACCTATAACTTTTAAGACAGCGAGATCGTTTTTAACATCGAACGCCGTTACGCCCTCAACACGCCAGACCTTCTGTTTGTCAGGAGATTTTATGAAAACGGAACCGGGGTGCGCAATAACGTGAATGTTTGTCGCAATCTTGTCCGGTGCCACGAAGAAGCCGCTGGCAGCCCCAAATCTGCCCTCTACACGGACGACCGTAAAATCGATTTCTTTTTCAGGAAATTCAATAATCTGTTGGGGAGCCCGCGCGCAGGAGAACAGGAAACTCAAAAAGAGCAAACCCAGTAAAGATATTCTGTTTGCTTTCATAAATGGATACCTTATAGAAACTAAACTTTGGACAATATAGAAACTAAACTTTGGACAATTTTTCACAGGTTTTCGTATGATAGATTCCATACAGATGCCGCCCCTACGGGGCTTTGGACCCTGGGAGGAACGACTTCTATACAGATACCGCCCCTACGGGGCTGCAGCTCTTGGAAACCGATGAGATGCTTTTTCTACGAGTTAGGCTCGCCTGAAAATTCATAGAAAAATATCAATAGGTTCAAAAATTGCATCTCAAACAAACTTATGGTAAAGTGCAGCAGTATTTGACGATTACAAGAAGGCGAGGATACAATCCTCGCCAGCGAAGGAGAGGCGTTTTGTGTTTTCCAAAGTGCCCTCTTATTTTCGGGTTTTACTATAAGTATAGGTTGGGAATTTGCTATTTTTAACCCCCTAAATCCTCCAACCCCCCATATCCCCCTTATCAGGGGGTAGGCGACTTTAAGAGGAAACGCGTAGGTCTTATATAACCGATGTGCCCTCTTAGGCGCGTGGGAAGGGTGAGTGTCCGACGGATCCCGTCTACAGAGATACATTCGAGTTGATAGTAGTAGACGACACGCGGTTTTGCAATCGTATCGGTGTAGGTGTAGGTTTGCCTTTCACCGGTTGTGCCTGCGCCACGGATAACGACAGGATTGATGATCTTGAACTTACCATTCCTGGTTGTGCTTCGTTTGATGTTAAAGCCTATGTTGTTCATCTCAGTTTCGGTTGTCCAACTAATAAGGGGGTGTCCGGTGATGTCACGCTTAGGAAAGAAGCGAGAGAGTTTCACAGGCAAATCGGAGAGTTTCACGGGCAAAGTCGTACGTGCGCGATAACCCGGTGTGCCGTGATCGTTGCGGTGCCCATAGTAGGTATTGTGCCGTACCACATACTGAGAATCCTTTTTGGCGGTAAGTTCCCATCCGTCTGCCCTTGTGCCATCATACGGATGCCCTGTTGCGGTGTTACCTTCATATTCTCGGATAATAGAACTTCGTTGGTTTCCTTCAATCAGCGGAAGTTTCCATTCGGGTATTTCCCCGAGGTTACCCGCGATGTCGCTTATCAACTTGCGAGAGGTTTTCCTTCCAGAAGGTGCCTTGAGGGTGACTTTGAAGGCGGTTTGGCTCAAGAGGCGATAACCCCGTGCACCGCCGATAAGGTCTTTTAGGATGACGACACGATCCACTGGGAGGTCCCCCTTTGCGGTTCCAACGCCAGAGTTAGGTACTTGCTCCGTCACAAGCAGCAAGACTTGGTCGGCATCGAGTATCTTTGCGCCTAAAGTGAAGGTAAGCTTGGTGGCAAGTACAGACGTATCTTCCGGGTGGTTCTTAATTATAATTTTCCACCCTTCAAGGTTGACTTTCCGTCTACTTCTGTTGTGGAGTTCAATCCACTGCGGAAGCTTGCCGGAGTTGGTGGCGTACATAATTTCACTGATGGCGATACTGTTGTACTGTGCAGCTACTGGGACGGTATTATCTTCGTAGGACAATTTCAACTTTGGCGGTTTTGGTGTTTGTAGAGCGATAGCCTCTGGGATTAGAACATCCGTAATGCCTTGGATGCCAAATGTCAATATGAGTGTCATAAATATACTAAAGACAAGCCTTTGCGTCATCAAGTCCTTCATGAAAGCATACCTCTCTATATTTGCAAGTTGGAATTCAGCACGTGTCTTGTTATCTATTATAACCTACATCTGTTGTGTCGTCAAGTTTCTTGAAGTTACAAATGTGTGTAAATATTTTGTGAAAAAATAAAGATGCGGGGTAGTAGTTGAGGGATACGTTATTTTTTTTCTGAATGCACGTCGCATTTGGGCGTGTACGCCGCAAATCGCGGATGACGCGGATTTCGCGGATAAGACATCCGCATAAGAAATCATCACTTATCCATCGGGGTTGAAAACCCCTCCTACAAAAGCGTGGGAGTATAGAACAAACTTAACTTGAAAGAAATATGAATTTTTCAGAGAACAGAAGGTTAAATGTTCTCAGAGAGTTTAGAAAGGATTTTTAGTAGTGCTTATTCGACTAAAAATGGGAAAATTAAGTGTCAATACGGATGATAAAAATTTGACATCCATCCCTAAAATATGTTAAAATACTTAACATATATAGATTCTAAACAGGTTTATCAGATGTTTTATCAATTGCTTACCACATTGATATATGAAAATTGTCTCTGCACGTTCATCGGTCTTGGTGTCGTGCTGATTGGCACTTCCATGTGTCGCGCAGGGGTGGGCTTATGAGTTATAGATAAACGTTTCCGAATTACACAATATAACGCCCATCACTGAACGGCACAAAACGAGATTTCGGTGAGGGTGTTTTCTTTTTTAAACAACAACGTAGTGAAATGATGCATGCGGACCAATTATTTAAAATCCTTAAAAGAGGAGAAAAGATGCGTTACAGAGCCGTCCTTTTGATATTCGCGGTGATCGCTGCGATGAATCTAAATGCCGAAGCCATCAAAGAAATCAAACCACTGTTCACCCAAGAAACAATCGAAATCAATGGACACCTCAACGAGGAACCTTGGATAGAGACACAAGTCATCGACGACTTTACACAACAATCTCCCGATGAAGGGCAACCAACTACTGAACGCACAGAAGTTCGCATGCTGTATGACGCTGAAAAACTTTACATCGGGTTTGAGTGCTACGACTCGGAACCTGAAAAAATCGTTGCGAACGAAATGCGCCGCGATGGGAGACTCTGGCAAAATGATAACGTTTATATTATGCTTGACACCTACGGCGATAAACGACAATGCTTCTTTTTTCGGACGAATGCGCTCGGCGCGCTGTCAGACACCGCCGTCACTGATGGTGGTGAAAACCTGAATGGGAGTTGGGACTGTATCTGGGAAGCCGCTGGACGGCAACATGAAAAAGGATGGACAGTTGAAATCGCGATTCCCTTTAATCAGTTACGGTTCAAAAAAGACGATTCGATGGTTTGGGGTGTAAATTTCGGACGCAATATTGCGAGGCTTAATCAAACGACGCAGTGGATTCAGGTGCCGCGAAGTCAGAGTTGGCCCGGGACATACCATCCAATATATCAAGGCAAACTAACCGGGCTTCACGGTATTGCGTCGCCATCGTATTTTAATGTAAAACCGTATCTTCTCGGCGGTTTGGGACGGAATCCTGATGATGAAAATTGGCAGCGTACTACCGAAGGCGACATTGGATTGGACATGAAATACGGTGTTACCTCGAACCTGACACTGGATTTGACACTGAATACCGATTTTGCACAGGTAGAGGCGGACCAAGAGGAGGTTAACCTTACACGGTTTAGTCTTTATTTTCCAGAGCGGCGTGATTTTTTTCTTGAGGGTAGCGGACTGTTCGCCTTTGGCGCAGGGATCGGAGATTTCGGTCCGCCACCTTTATCGGTTTTTTATAGCCGCCGCATCGGTATCGAAGACGACAAACAGGTTCGACTTCTCGGTGGTGGTAAACTAACAGGAAAGGTCGGAGCATACAGTGTAGGCGCGCTCAATATGACGACTGCTGCCTCAGAGGAATCACCGATGACGAACTTCTCTGTGCTAAGAATGCAGCGTGATATTCTCAGCGATTCAACCGTCGGCTTTATCCTCACGAACCGACAGAGCGATTTGGGTAGCGACTATCATCGCAACGGTGGGATAGACCTGTTTTTCAGACCACACGATCAGTGGCGGATGCGTGCAATGAGCGTCGGGAGTTGGTCGCCAGATCCAGAAGAACGCGATCTCGCTTGGTATCTCTCAAATGACTGGCGCAACAAGCATTTCCGCGTCAACGCTTCTTACCTCGACATCGGTCCCCAATTTACGAGTGAAATGGGATTCATGCATCGGCGGGACATTCGGTCGCTCATGTTGAATACGAATTACGAAGTCCAAGTCAGTCGGTATGGTATACGGGATGTCGGTGCAGGTCTCTCCGGTGGTTACCTACTGGATCACGATAACACTCCTATCGGTTGGGACTTCGGGATCAGCGCGGATATGATTCGGTATTCAGACGACGGGCTGAATCTTGATTTCCGACGGTTTTTTGACCGTGTCGATGAATCTTTTAGTATCAATGATGCTGAGATTCCCGCTGGCGATTACGAGATGAATCAGGTTTCGCTAAGAGGGTTCACCGAGAGCAGCAGACCGTTTGCTGTATTCGGCCGTGTAGAGTATGGGGACTACTTTCACGGTAACCGCGTGGGGTTCAGTATTGATAGTCAGTGGCGCATAACTTATCAACTCGCCATCGAAACCCGTTATCAACGTAACTGGATTCAATTGCCCGAAATTGATTTGTTGACAACAAACGTTGTTGGCGCGAGGATTAGTTATGCGTTAAACACACGGTTCTTTACGAAACTGTACACACAGTGGAACGACAGCGCGGAACGGGCAAGCGCGAATTTTTTGCTCAATTACATCTACCGTCCCGGAAGCGATTTTTACCTCGTGTACGATCAGGGATGGGATACATCGGACGGTTTCCACGCACACGAATGGACAGTGTTGAGTAAGTTTACTTACCTGTTTAGTCTATAAGTGAGCGCATTACGTTAAACACAGATTCTCTGTTCATTTTTTACGCGGATCGGGTATAATAATAACAAGACCTACGTAAATTGAGAAAATATCGGACATTCAGACGCAAAAAATCGGTAACGTATTTAAACCCCCTAAATCCCCCAACCCCCCATATCCCCCCTTATCAGGGGGGCAGGGACTTTAAGAGGAAATGCGTAAGTCCTAAATAAGTATAAAATAGAGTGTTTCGTTTTTGGTAAGGATTTCATCAAACAACAATCAAGAAAAAGGAGTTCGACCCATGCGAAAACAACAAATTGCAGCGAGTTACCAAAACTTCCACGTCATTGCCCACAATTTGGACGAGACAGGTGACCTTAAAGCTGAATGTAAGGCACAATTGGGTGAAGGCGTTCGGCTTGCTGACTGGAATGACATCCTCGCCTATTATCGAGAAGGCGGTTCACTGGAGGATTTCATCGAGGCTCTTGAGATACCGCTTGAGTATGTTACGCCTGAAGATACGGATCCGCTACCGAATACCTACTATCGCGTTTCGATGAACGGCGAGCTGCGATGGGAGGGAGATCGCCACTATTTCTTTACGCGGCACGACCACACCAAGCGGGCAGGTTTTTTGTCCCACAACGACATTGATAATTACCACCTAACGCTGGGTTCCTGGTTCGGTAAGGGCGGTTTTGCGCTCTGCTACGGAGACCCGGATAGCACTGTGCCACCGCCAGAACCAGATACCACCGAACCGGTGCAGACATCGGGCGGCGGCTGAGGCTGAGGCTGAGGCAGCTAATGCAGTGGCGGTGCCATTGCTCGTTTTTTGCTCGGTAAGTGCGTTTATACAGCGTACCATAGGTGTCTATTTAGGGATTTTTCGCTGTATTTTATAGGCCCGTCTTTACAAATGCCGCCCCTACAGGGCTTAGATTTTTTGGTCCACACGCTGCTATAAACATTTCGTCCCTACGGGACTGAAGAGGGTTTCTGGCGTGTACAAAGTTCATGGCTAAAACCCGGCGCAGTTAGAATGCAGGTCGCATTTGGGCGTGTACGCCGCAAAACAGTGCCTACCGGATCTGAGACTACAACGGTCATTTGCTCTAAAATTGACAGTTATGGTGCGTTTACACAGCGTACCTATGAGGCATTTATATCGGACCCCAGTGAGTTAAAGCAGATGTTTGGGAAATATATAAAAACAGAGAAATCATATAACGACAATTCTTAAGTCCAAAACGACTTATTGCGCGTAATTATTTATACACCAACACAAGGGCGAGGATACAATCCTCGCGAGCGGCGGCGAGGAGTTTGTTCCCTGACGAACTGTAACATATTTTCGGATTTTACTATAAAGAACACTCAATGAAACCGAATACCCCATTTATGTCGTATTATGCAAGTGGATTTCACCTTTTTTTAAATTTACATGGGGGCATATCAGTTTTGATATTTCGCATTTAATTCGACTCTAATTGTGGGTATGAAACAAAACACACTTTCAAAATTCAAAAGGAAATTGGTAAAGATGATAGAACCAGATAACTTTGCATGCCACAATGTTCACTTGGAGACTGAACGTCTGAAACTCCGCCCTTTTAAGGATGCCGATTTTGATATTGCTGTTCCTTTCTACAGAGATCCCGAATTTCTAAACGCGATTGAGGAATCTCCGCCTGACGAACCTGTGACAAAGGAGTATCTCAAAAAAGCAGGTAAATTCATGAGGGATAGCGGATTTCTGTTTGCAATTGTAGAAAAGTCGAGTGGACGAGCTATTGGCGAGGTATGTCTGCAATGGATGAACTTGGAACGGGCGAAAATTGCTGGAGAAAAAATAATGCGTCTACCCATCGCGATTTGGGACAAGAGCTTGTGGGGCAAAGGCTACGGGAAAGAGGTCGTGCGATGCTTGATGGCGCATGCGTTTGAAAAACTGGAAATAGATCGGTTCTGTCCGGTGGACGTTCCGGTGGACAATGTCCGTTCACAAGCGTTGTGGCGGTCGCTTGGACTAAGTGTTTCACGAGAAGCGGACGGCGGGAAGATGTTGGACTATGAGATCACACGCGCAGAATATGAGAAAATTAACTGAAGTGGTGCTCGAATAGAATCCTAAATCAAAGGAGTTTCCGATGTTCAGCACACAACTCGCGCAGCGTGCGGCAGAGAACAACCCGATCCGTGTCGGGATCATCGGTGCGGGAAAATTTGGTGCAGGGCTGGTCGCGCAGCTTTCACAGATGCAAGGGATGGTAGCAAGTGCGATTGCAGACATCAATCTGGAACACGCTACAAACGCTTATACTGCCAGCAATGTCCCATCCGATGCAATCCTGCAGGCACGAAATGTGAACGCGATGAACGATGCCATCCGTAGCGGTAAACGCGCAGTTACCGAAGACGGGATGCACGTTATTCAGTCTGACCTGATTGATGTAGTTGTGGAAGCGACTGGCATTCCAGAAGTCGGTGCGCGAATGGCTTACCATACGCTCATGCATCGGAAGCATCTGGTGATGGTTAACGTTGAAACGGATGTCACCGTCGGTCCTTTCCTCAGACGCTTAGCGGACAATGCTGGTGTCGTGTATACGCTCGTCGATGGCGACCAACCCGGTGTGACGATGAATATGGTTGAGTGGGCAAAAACGCTCGGTTTTGAGATCGTTGCTGCGGGACGCGGTACGGTGTTCTATGATGATGACCGTGCCGGAATACCAGATACCGTTCCACAACGGTTCGGATTTAGTGAAGAATTGATTGAGCGACGCACGATTAACTTCAAGATGTTCAATTCGTTCCGAGATGGATCGAAGGCACAGATCGAGATGACCTCCTTGGCGAACATGGCAGGACTACCGCCGGATGTGCGCGGCATGCACGAACCCTCCGTAGACATTGCGGACATCGCGGAGGTCTTCAGCTTAAAAGAAGAAGGCGGTATTCTGAGTCGCCACGGTGTTGTTGAACTCGCAAATAGTATTACCACGGATGGCAAGACGATGCTGGACAATCCACTTCGGATGGGGGTATTCGTCGTTATTCGGACGGATCACCCATTCACCCAAGAAGACCTCGCCAGTTACAACCTGCATCCGGGGGGTAATGACAATAACTATCTTCTCTACCGTCCCTATCACCTCGTGGCTGTTGAAGCACCGATTTCAATCGCGAAAGCCGCACTCTATGGGCAACCGACAGGCACACCACTCTCGACACCCGTGGCTGACGTTATCACCGTTGCTAAACGCGACCTGAAAGCGGGAGAGGTCCTCGACGGAAGCGGAGGGTATACCGTTAACGGACTGATTGAAAAAGCGGAAATTTCACGTGCTGAAAATCTACTTCCCCTCGGTTTAGCGGACAACGCGAAATTAAAATGCGATGCTTCTCAAGGGGAAGCGATCTCTTATGATATGGTAACGTTAGATGAGGACTCTTTCGTGCTTAAACTTCGCCGCCTCCAAGACGCAACTGTTTGACAAGCGGTCCGTGAAACGTTCCGATAGGTTATGCCCACGGATGCAGCACGACTTTACCGCACTCACCGGTCGCCTGCAATTCCCACGCCTCCTGTACGTCACGCATCGGGAAGGTGTGTGTGATAAATGTGTCCAAAGTTTCAGGTGAATCTTGGATTACCTTCATTAATTTTGGATAGACACCAAGGTTGTAGTGCCAATTCCCACGTAGGACTAAGCCCTTCCGAATCATGTCTCGGCTTGCTGCGAGCGGAAATTCGCCGCCTTCCCCAACGAATGTGACTTGTCCCTTTCTGCGGGCTGCGTCTACCATCAACCGGTGCGCTGCTGATGCTCCTGAGCAGTCCACTGCCTTGTCAATCCCGACACCGTCCGTTAAATCCCGAATTTGATCGAGAATATCTTCGTTAGTCGGGTCCAAGACGACCTCTGCGCCCAACTTTCTCGCGAGTTCAGCACGATACGGATGACTCTCTACACCAATGACACGCGCACCGCGATAGTGAGCATTGATAATACCGCCAAGTCCGACGGGACCTAACCCAGTTACCATGACTGTATCCAATGAATTGACCTGCATCTGCTCCATGGCACCGAACGTCGGTCCGAGTCCACAGCATGCCATCCCAGCGTGTTCATAACTGACACCCTCTGGAATCGGACATAACATATCCTCCATTTTGTGCATATACTGTGCATAAGTTGCCGAAGCCACGTCTTCTCCGACGAGATCCCGGATACTTGGACGACTGCCTCCCATACAGTGGATGTGCTCACCAATGACACACATCTGACATTTACCACAGGTGTTCTGTGGTTGAACAACGACGCGGTCCCCTACTTTGACGCGGCCGGGTTGTGCGACTTCCACAACTTCGCCAGCGGCTTCGTGACCAAAACCTTCACCGGTGCCCCCATGTATGAACCCTTTATATTCCGTACACATCGGGACGGCATGGATTTTGACGACGGCGATATCTCCACCAGCGCGGGGATCCGGTTTTTCAACGACGCCCCCTTTTTGATCACCGAACATTGCTGCAACCTGCATAAAGCGTATAAAACCGAGACTCTCCGCATCCTCGACAAAGGTTTACGAGGCTTGCATCGCGAAGAGAAAAGGTTCTCCTCCTTCCTAAAATGTGTTAATACCATAGCATACGTGATGAAATCTATCAAGGTAAATTGATGGGAGCATTGAAGACAAAATTATAGCGTTATCCTCGCCTTAAAAGATCGGCTAAAGGCGTATACTCGCTGTTTTGAGATAATTCCGTAATAACAGCGTTTCCGCTACGCTTGAAGAACTTGTATGCCCTTCCATCAGGTGCAGAGGTGAGGATACGGTAGTTTTCCCCAACGATCTCAATCGCTGCGTTATTATCACAAGCGATTCCGATACCACCCCGTTTTGCGATCATCTGTGAGAAGGAGGCTTCTCGTTTCTCGACGTGATAATGCGGACAGTAGACTGCGTTGATGAATCCGAGTCCCCTGACACGGATATAGTCCCAGTCGGCGTTGCTGTAGAAAGAACTGGAATCGCTATGTCCGTATCTAAACCAGCAGATCGCGCCGGCACTGAGACCCGATAGAACGGTGCCGCGGGACGCAGCCTCCGCCAATACGGTATCTAATCCCAATCTTCGCCATAACTTCATCATCTTGTAGGTGTTCCCACCCCCAACATAGACGAGGTCCGAATCCAAGACCAACGTGGACATTTCATCAAACGAAGGTGGATTTTGAATGAGTTTGAGCGTGCGCGTCTGGCATCCAAGATGTTCACCGTAAACCTTTTCAAAAGTATCAATGTATCCAGGCGCGTCGCTGCTGGCGGTTGGAATGAAGAGTGCCTTCGGTCGTGTCTTACCGGTCAATTCAACAATGCGTTTGTCAATCGCAGCGGTTTCCAATTCTCTAATTTCTCCGCCACCAATTGCAACAATTTTCGGTACTGCTTTCATAAATCGTCCTTTTATTTCATTAACATTTCGGTTGTGTTGCAAACTCGATTTGCGCACGCCAAAGGCAAGAATCGTAGCACAAACTTTGAGTGTATGGTATATTTGGCGCAAACTGGAAAGTTTGTGCTACATTTATCAAACTCACATTGATTAAAAGCACTCCGCTGGAGTGGGAGAATTCATCCACGATCAAATCTGCAGTAGCATGATACATCGCGTCGGGTTCCTAAAACTTTAAGTTGACCTCACGTTAACACTAACAACTTCGAGAAAAACTATCAAGTACATTTAGAAATTTAACTACATTTTCACCAAATAATTGTGGTAAAATGAAAAGGGAAACGCATAAAAGTGTCCCTAACGTCTTAAGGAGGAACGTGATGGCATCTGAACAGACAGGTTTGACACCTGCGCAAAAAACGTCCTACGAGGAAAACGGGTATCTCATCCTTGAAAGTGTCCTTGCGCCCGAAGAGTGCGAGACCTTCGTTGAACATATAGAAGACCTTCACGCGGGACGTAAGCACCTTGAAGGTTTTTTTCAACAGGATAAATACGGCGCAAGGACCTTCAATCAGCATCTCTACGACCCGCGCGTATTGGATTTACTTATTGACTCCCGCTTGCATAAACCGCTATCGGACTGTTTTGGCGGCGAACCGGAAGGGGTTCAATCGATGCATTTTTTTGAAGGGTCCGAGCATCCGTTGCATCAAGATCAGTACTATCTACCGGATTGTATGTCAGCATGGATTGCGATGGTTCGTGTCGATGAAGACAACGGACCGCTGATAGTCCAGCCCGGTTCACACAGAGGCAGGTTGATTACAAAGAGCGATGTGCCTATGACATTGCAACCGGGAGAGACGTACGAGCTGCAGCAGCATAATCGTTATTTTCCCGCGGTCAAACAAGTCTTTCGCGAAAATGGTAAAGACGCAGTCGAGGTCATGGTAAATCCGGGAGATGTGGTTCTGTTTGACGGGAAACTGATTCATGGTGGTGCGAAAGTTTTAAAACCCGGCACGCGTAGGCACGCATTGGCATGCCACTATATCCCTTATGCCTCGGAAAACTGGGAACGGGATTGGCCTCGCATTTCATTTGACGGCAGTCGGCGGATTCATTATCAGTAAAGTCGGAGTCGCAATTTAAAAAAAGAAATTGAGAATTGACATTCCACAACTTGTGTGCTATCTTTAATGACTAACGCCTTGGCAATTGGCAACGCTTGAATGTCTCCAAACGGAAAAAGACAACGAAATGAAATAAGGAGAAGAGATAATGCGATATCTACTGACATTTTGGATCTGTTTAACCCTAATAAGTGGTTATTGCCTATCAGTTTCTGCGCAGGAAGCAGCACAACCCGCGGCACAAGCAGCACCCGCAAAAAAGAAAAAAGAGTTTGAAGATTTTTCAAAAATTACTGAAGACAGCAAAAGCTACCAAGGTTTTTTCAAACTATACGAAAAAAAAGAGAATCTCTATTGTGAAATACAACCCTCACAATTAGACAAACCTTTTCTGTGCATGATTAGTCTTTCACGCGGTTTAGCGCGAGGTCGCCTTATTTCTGGAATGACGATGGAAGAGTGGCTGCTCGTCTGGCGGCGTGTCGGCGACAAGGTGCACCTCGTGCGAAAAAACGTACGTTTCCGCGCTGATAAAGGGACACCGACCGCACAATCCGTTGACTACAGCTACAGCGATTCTGTGCTCTTCTCTCTCAAGATTGAAAGTATACACCCACAACGAGGCAGTCTATTGGTGAATATTTCGCCTGTCTTTATGTCTGACCTACCACCGTTAGCAGGTAGTATTGGCGGAGGTGCCCGTTTTGACAAAACGCGTAGCACTTGGGGAAAAATCAAAGCATTCCCGAAGAACGTTGAATTGAGAGTTGAAGCGGTATACGCATCGAACAGCTATATAACAACGGTTCCTGACAGTCGCGGTATCCAGTTGACGTTGCACTATAGTCTCGCTGAACTTCCATCAAACAACTACCGCCCGCGGCTTGCTGATGACCGGGTCGGACATTTCATGACAACCGTCAAGGACTACTCGCTTCAAACCAGCGATGCGCCGTATATTCGTTACGTCAATAGATGGCATTTAGAGAAAGCGGACAAAAAGGCGAAACTTTCGCCACCAATGGATCCAATCATTTTCTATATTGAGAAAACAGTACCACATCGTTTCCGTCCGTACATTCGTCAAGGGATCCTGGAATGGAACAAGGCGTTTGAAAAAGCAGGATTTGTTGACGCAATAGAAGCACGGATCCAACAAGATTATGAGGATTGGGACCCGGAAGACGCACGGTATAACACGATTCGTTGGGTTGTTGATGCGGGTTTCGCTATTGGTCCGTCCCGCGTGAATCCATTGACGGGTCAGATATTGGATGCCGATATCCTTATCAGCGACGGCTTCATCAGATCCTGGCAGCGGGAGTATTCGACGTACTTTGATGAACTCGATCATGAACGGGACCACCCGATGGATCACTCCTCACGGTTCCATTGTCAGATGGCATCCGGATTGGCACGCCAGATGGGGTTCATGGCGAGCGTTCTGCAGGCGCGGGGTGTGGTCGGTGAAGACGGCGAATTGCCGGAAGCGTTTATCGGTCAGGCACTTAAAGCACTGACGATGCACGAAGTTGGACATACGTTGGGGTTGCGTCACAACTTTAAAGCGAGTACGATACATTCGCTTGATGACTTGAACAAGAAAAGCGATGAAGCACTCCTCGGCTCCGTAATGGAATACGACGCTGTGAACATTGCCCCTGAAGGTAAAAAACAGGGCGATTACTATACAACAACAATTGGGCCCTGGGACTACTGGGTGATCGAGTATGCCTATAAATCGATCAATGCGAGTAACCCTGAAGGTGAACTAAAGGAGTTGGGCAAGATCGCTTCCCGTGTCGCAACACCAGGACTGACGTACGGCACAGACGGCGATGCGTCCTCATATCAATATAGGGATTTGGACCCGCTGGTTAATCGGTGGGACCTCGGTTCGGATCCGCTCGATTTTGCCAAACAACGTCGCGAGATTGTCGTTGAACTCTGGGACAAGATTGCTGACAAAGTTGCAAAAGAAGGGATGGGTTATCAGCGTGTCAGGCGTGCCTTCGGGTCCCTGCTTGGTGAACACGGTTATTCCATGTACCTTGCAAGCCGTTATATCGGCGGGCAGTATCACCATCGCGATCATCGTGGCGATGAGAATGGACGTTTACCCTTCGTGCCTGTTCCGGCGGCGAAACAACGCGAGGCACTTGAGTTCCTCAAAGAACATGCGCTCTCGGACAAAGCCTTCGATTTTCCTCCTGATTTACTCAACAGTCTCGCTGTCACACGTTGGAGCGACTGGGGCTCCGGGACCGGGGGGTCTACACGTTTGGATTATCCGGTGCATACTGTCATCCTACGCAATCAGACCCGCATTTTGGGACGCTTGCTCTATCCGAATGTGCTTGCCCGCGTTCAGGACACAGAGTTGAAGTTTCCTGAGGGTGAAGACGCGTTTACACTACCAGAACTCTTCTCAGGTATTACGGATGCGGTTTGGACAGAACTGGATCGGAATGTCGGAGAAAAGCAGTGGTCGAATACGGATGCATTCATCTCCAGTTTCCGGCGCGCGTTGCAACGTGAACACTTGAAGCAACTCATCAAATTGATACTGGATGCGGATAGTGGAACGCCTGAGGATGCAAGGTCGCTTGCTCGACATCATCTCGGACAAATCAATACTCGGATACAAGGCGTGCTTCAGAATGCCCAAGGGAGACTTGACGACTATAGCTTGGCACACCTCCAAGAATCGCAAGTCCGAGTCGCGAAGGCGTTGGATGCCAGTTTCCAAGTCCAGAAGCGTTAAGTGCTTGTACGTTTCGGTCAGGATTTTCATAAAACCCAACTACTTTCTGGCGGGGTTGATGAAGATTAAGAATTTAATTTGGTAATGTAGGGGCAGGCACAAGACCTGCCCCTACAATCATTTTCCTCAAGGATATTACCGAAATATTTATTTAAACTTCATCAAACCCCGCCAACCTCAGTAAGTTTTCGCTTGTCAGCTGCACCCAAAATCAGGAGAAAAAATAGTGCGACCTCTATTCACTTTTTGGATCTGTTTAACGCTAATATGTAGTTATTGCCTTTCGGTAGCTGCTCAGGAAGCAGCACAACCCGCAAAACCCGCAACACAGGAAACACCTAAAAAAACAAAAAAAGAGTTCCAAGATTTCGCAAAGGTAACTGAAGACAGCAAAAGCTACCAAGGCTTTTTCAAACTCTACCAGAAGAAAGAGAACCTCTATTGCGAGATACAACCCGCACAACTGAACCAGCCTTTTTTATTTTTGATTACGATTTCAGGCGGTATGGGGAACAACTTCCTCGCCGCAGGGGAGATCTGGGATCAGTGGCTGCTTGCTTGGCGACGTGTCGGCGACAATGTGCATCTCGTGCGAAAAAACACCCGTTTCCGCGCTGATAAAGGGACACCGACCGCACAAGCCGTTGCGTATGGTTATAGTGACTCTGTGCTATTTTCTCTCAAGATTGAAAGTATCCATGCACAACGGAAAAGCCTTTTGGTAAACATTTCACCCGTTTTCATCTCCGATCTACCCCCCTTGGCACGCTATATTGGTGGTGCTTTCGACAAAACGCGTAGCACTTGGGGAAAAATCAAGGCGTTCCCAAAGAATGTCGAGTTGAAAGTCAAAGCCGTCTACACATCAACACGCTACATAGAGGCTGTCCCCGATAGTCGTGGGATTCAGTTGACGCTGCATTACAGCCTCGCGAAACTCCCAGAAAACAACTATCGTCCTCGGTTGGCTGACGACCGGCTTGGGCACTTTATGACAGCGATCAAAGACTATTCACTTCAAACCAGTGATGCCCCCTTCACCCGCTATGTCCAGCGATGGCATCTGGAGAAGGCAGACAAAAAAGCGAAACTTTCACCGCCGAAAAAACCGATTATCTTTTACATCGAGAAAACGGTGCCACACCGCTACCGTCCCTACATCCGACAAGGGATTCTCGAATGGAACAAGGCGTTTGAAAAGGCAGGCTTTGTCGATGCAATTGAGGCACGCATTCAACAAGATTATGAAGATTGGGATCCCGAAGACGCACGCTATAATACGATCCGTTGGATTGTCGGTGCAACTTTTGGGTATGGTCCATCCCGCGTGAATCCACTCACAGGCGAGATCTTGGATGCCGATATCCTTTTGGGTGACGGTTGGATCAGATACTGGCAGCAAGATCACAGAACCTTCTTTGATAAACTGGCGTATGAACGCGATCATCCGATGGATCACACTTCACACTTTCGGTGTCAGATGTCATCCGGCTTGGCACATCAGATGAACCTCATGGCGAGTGTGTTGCAGGCGCGTGGTTTGACAGATGAAGGCGGTGAACCATCAGAAGTTTATGTCGGGGAAGCAATGAAATTATTGGTGATGCATGAAGTAGGACATACGTTAGGGTTACGTCACAACTTTAAAGCGAGTACAATACTCTCCCTTGAAGAACTGAACACGAAAAAAGACGAACCCCTCTACGGTTCCGTCATGGAATACGAAGCCGTGAATATCGCTCCCGAAGGCGAAAAGCAAGGACATTTCTTTTCACCGACAGTCGGTCCTTGGGATGACTGGGTGATCGAGTATGCCTATAAACCGATCGACGCAAGCAAACCTGAAGATGAATTGGAAGCGTTGGGTAAAATCGCTTCCCGTGTCGCAGCACCGGAACTCACTTACGGCACAGATGAAGATGTTTACGGCTATCAATACCGTAATCTGGATCCGCTGGTAAATCTTTGGGATCTGGGTGCCGACCCATTTGAGTTCGCCAAACAACGGCGCGAGATCATCGTTAAACTTTGGGAGAAAATTGCGGACAAGGTTATAAAAGAGGGGATGGGCTATCAACGTGTCCGGCGAGCCTTCGAGACCCTACTCTATGAACATGAGAGTGCGATGTATCTCGCAAGTCGCTATATCGGCGGGCAGTATCACCATCGCGATCACCGCGGCGATGAAAATGGACGTTTACCCTTCGTGCCAGTTCCGGCGGCGAAACAACGCGAAGCACTCCAATTCCTGAAAGAATACGCCCTTTCCGACAGTGCCTTCGATTTTCCACCCGATCTACTTAACAGCCTCGCTGTCACGCGTTGGAGCGATTGGGGATCAAGTAGCGGTGGTTCCACACGTTTGGACTACCCCGTGCATCAGGTCATCCTATGGAATCAAACCTTTATCTTGGAACGGCTGCTTTATCCGAATGTTCTCGCGCGGATTCAGGACACAGAATTGAAGTTTCCCAAAGGTGAAGATGTGTTCACACTGCCTGAACTCTTTTCAGGTATCACGGACGCGGTCTGGGTAGAACTCGATCGGAATGTCGGCGAAAAGCAGTGGTCGAATACCGATGCTTTCATTTCCAGTTTCCGGCGCGGGCTGCAGCGGGAACACCTCAAGCAGCTTATCAAACTGGTGTTGGATGCCGACAGTGGCACCCCCGAAGATGCGCGATCCCTCGCACGCCTACATCTCGAAGAAATCAACACGCAGATACAAGGTGTGCTTCAGAATGCCCAAGGGAGACTCGATGATTATAGTCTGGCGCACCTCAAAGAGTCGCAAGTTCGCGTCGCGAAGGCGTTGGATGCAAGTTTTCAAGTTCAGAAACGTTAGACCGAATTTACAACGTGAAAGTAAATAATGTAAAATAAGGAGAAAATTCAATGCAACGCCAATTGACTTTTTGGCTCTGTTTAATTCTAATCAGCAGTTGTTACCTGCCGATATTCGCACAACAAGCAGCACAACCCGCAACACAAGAAGCACCCACGAAACCAAAAAAAGAGTTCCCAGACTTCTCGAAAGTTATCGAGGATAGCAAAAGCTACCAAGGTTTTTTCAAACTATACCAGAAAAAAGAGAATCTTTATTGTGAGATACAACCCGCACAATTGAACCAACCCTTTCTATGCATGATTAGTCTTGCGCGCGGCTTAGGGAGAGGATCCCTTATCTCTGGGATGACGATGGATGAGTGGCTGCTGGTCTGGCGACGCGTTGGCGACAACGTGCATCTCATGCGAAAAAATGTGCGTTTCCGCGCTGATAAAGGGACACCGACCGCACAGGCGGTTGACTACGGTTATAGTGACTCTGTGCTGTTCTCTCTTAAGATTGAAAGTATCCATCCACAACGGAAAAGCCTTTTGGTAAATATCTCACCTGTTTTTGTATCCGATCTACCGCCTTTGGCACGTAGGATCGCCCCAGATGCGCGCTTCGACAGAACGCGCAGCACTTGGGGAAAAATCAAGACATTCCCAAAGAATGTGGAGTTGAAAGTTAACGCGGCGTACACCTCGTCAAGTTATATAGAAACTGTGCCCGACAGTCGTGGGATTCAATTGACGCTGCACTATAGCCTCGCGAAACTTCCATCGAACAACTACCGTCCTCGGTTGGCTGACGACCGGCTTGGACACTTTATGACAACAATCAAAGATTACTCGCTTCAAACCAGCGATGCGCCGTATATCCGTTACGTCAATCGATGGCATCTGGAGAAAGCAGACAAAAAGGCGAAACTCTCACCTCCGATGGATCCGATCATTTTCTACATTGAGAAAACGGTGCCGCACCGGTTTCGTCCGTACATTCGCCAAGGGATCCTGGAATGGAACAAGGCATTTGAAAAGGCAGGCTTTGTCGATGCAATTGAGGCACGTATTCAACAAGATTACGAGGATTGGGACCCCGAAGATGCCCGCTATAACACGATCCGCTGGGTTGTTGACGCAGGCTTCGCGATTGGTCCGTCCCGCGTGAACCCGTTGACAGGACAGATATTGGATGCCGATATTCTTATCAGCGACGTTTTTATCAGAAGTTGGCAGCGACAGTATAAAACATACTTTGATGAGTTAGCACACGAGCGCGATCATCCGATGGATCACACCTCACACTTTCAGTGTCAACTGGCATCTGGATTGACACGTCAGATGGGGTTCATGGCGAGCGTCTTGCAGGCACGCGGTCTGACGGGCGAAGACGGTGAATTACCAGAAAAATTTATCGGCGAGGCACTGAAAACACTGACGATGCATGAGGTCGGTCACACATTGGGATTACGTCACAATTTTAAATCGAGTACGATATACTCTCTTGACGATCTGAACGACAAAACAGACGAGGCAACCGTCGGTTCCGTCATGGATTACTGGGGCGTGAATGTTGCTCCCGAAGGTAAAGAACAGGGACATTACTATACGCCGACGGTTGGTCCTTGGGATTATTGGGTCGTCGAGTATGCCTATAAACCGATTGCTGCAAGTAACCCTGAAGGTGAATTGGAGGCATTGGGTAAAATCGCCTCCCGTGTCGCAACACCGGAACTTACCTACGGAACAGATGGCGATGTTTACAGCTATCAATACCGTAATCTGGATCCGCTGGTAAATGTTTGGGATCTGGGTGCCGACCCGCTTGAGTTTGCCAAACAACGGCGAGAAATTGTCGTTAACCTTTGGGACAAAATTGCGGATAAGGTCACAAAAGAGGGGATGGGCTATCAACGGGTCCGACAGGCATTTGGGAGATTGCTTGGTGAACATGCGAATGCGATGTACTTTGCAAGCCGATATATCGGTGGGCAGTATCACCATCGCGATCATCGCGGTGATGAAAATGGACGTTTACCTTTTGTGCCGGTTCTCGCAGCGAAACAACGCGAAGCACTCCAATTCCTCAAAGAACACGCCCTCTCGGACAAAGCCTTCGATTTCTCGGCTGACCTACTCAACAGTCTCGCTGTCACGCGTTGGAGTGATTGGGGATCAAGTAGTGGGAGTTCTACGCGTTTGGATTATCCCGTGCATCAGATCATTCTGAACAATCAAACCTTTATCTTGGGACGACTGCTTTATCCGAATGTTCTGGCGCGGATTCAGGACACAGAGTTGAAGTTTCCTAAGGGTGAAGATGTGTTCACACTGCCAGAACTCTTTTCAGGTATCACGGACGCTGTCTGGGTAGAACTTGATCGGAATGTCGGCGAAAAGCAGTGGTCGAATACCGATGCTTTCATTTCCAGTTTCCGGCGCGGTTTGCAGCGGGAACACCTCAAGCAGCTTATCAAACTGGTGTTGGAGGCTGATAGTGGCACCCCGGAGGATGCAAGGTCGCTCGCACGCCTACATCTCGAAGAAATCAACACGCAGATACAAGGCGTACTTCAGAATGCGCAAGGGAGACTTGACGATTATAGTTTAGCACACCTCGAAGAATCGCAGGTCCGAGTCGCAAAGGCTCTGGATGCGAGTTTCCAAGTTCAGAAACGGTGAATGCTCGGACGTTTCGGTCAGTAATTGCGGGCAGGCACAAGACCTGCCCCTACAATGTTTTTTACGGGTAACATTACTGAAGTATTTATTTAAACTTCATCAAACCGCACTATAGGTATCAATTTAGGGGTTTTCGAGGTATTTTGTAACAGCCTTTCTACAGTTTTTCTACAAAGATACTGAAGAAATACCCAAGCAAATAAACCCTACGGGATTCAAGAGGGTTTTGGAATCTTCAAGGGTTCTGTGTAAAATCCGATGCGGTTAGAAACTGCACCTACCGGGCTTGCGGGGAATTGGGATTACCGATTTAAATAATTAAACTTCATACAGTTTGTGGTACAAAAACACCGCCCATCGCAAAGCAAAACGCGCAATGAATTGCGCTACTACAAACAAAAACTTAGGAGGAACGGATGGAAATTCTTCAATATACGCCCGATATGCAAGCATCCTTAACCCAATTTTATAATCACTTGACCGTCGATGTTCCGCACTGTTATCCAGTCAAGGAGGAAGAATTTGCTATTGCGGTACGTGAGGTTACGACCGATAAATCAGATGTAAAGGACGGAGGTCTTGACTCGGAAACTGCCTTTGTTGCAATGGTGAACGGTGCTGTGCAAGCGTTTATTCATATCGGCATCGGTCAGGTCTGGAATCACGAGGAAAGGAAAGAGAACGCTGGCATTATTCGGTTTCTTGGTTACGAACGCGGGGCGCGGCAAGTTGGGCAAGCCGTGCTTGAAAAGGCGGAAGATTATCTGAAAACTTATGATATTTCTCAGATTTTCGCCTTTTCACAGGACTGCCGATACCGCTTCTATCATTTTGCACACGCCTATCTATCGGACGCGCTTGATCAAGTTCAAGGCCTCCTTGGATATAATGGATACCACCGTTCCAATGGCGAGGTCTTTCTGGATTGGGAAGACTATTCCGTTACACCAGTACCTTCAAATCTGCCGGTAACGCTTTCTATCGACTGGAAGGACGGGCGTGGACAACTCCCGAATTGTACTGTGCTCGCCCACCAAGACGGCGAACAGGTCGGCATCTGTGAGTCCCTCTGCGGTGGTGAGTTCTCAAGCCACGCCGATGCACAAAACTGGCTTCATACTGTCTGGCTCGGTATTGAAGATGATTTTCAGGGACAGGGTTTGGGACGCTATCTGCTTCAATACGCGCTTCAAGAGATGAAGAAAATCGGATACCAACATGCAGCGATTAGCACTGCTTGGGATAACCACCGCGCGTTCCTCTTTTATAGCAACTGCGGTTATTGGACCGTAGATTGGACTTATGAATTCGTCAAAGACCTCTCCAAAGCACCAACGGAAAAGTGGTAACCTCAGATTCAGACAATCAGCACGACCTTAAAGGCAGCATCTCACTTCTCGTTTTCTGGGTGGAAGTGGGGACGGAGCAATTCTGCTGTGAGATGTTCCGTAAAAGGAGAGTAGAAAAAGAGATGGAAATTTTACAATATACACCCGACATGCAAGCACCTCTCACCCAATTTTATAATCGCTTGATCACCGATGTTCCGCATTGCTACCCTGTAACGGAGGGAGAATTTGCTATTGTACTACGCGGGGTTACGACTGGTAAAGCCGACAAAGATGACTTTGGACGTGGACTCGACTCCGAAACTGCCTTCGTCGCGATGACGGAGGGTGCAGTGCAGGCGTTTATTCACGTCGGTCTCACTCAGATGAGAGATGAGGATGTAGGTATTATTCGGTTCTTGGGCTACGAACGTGGGGCACGGCGCGCTGGACAAGCCGCCCTTGAAAAGGCGGAAACCTATCTGAAATCATTTAATGTAACCCGAATTTTCGCTGCCGAGCGTCGATATCGTTTCTATCATTTTGAATACGCCTGTCTATCGGATGCACTTGATCAGGTTCAAGGACTCCTTGGATTCAACGGATACCACCGTTCCAACGGATGGGTCTTTTTAGACTGGGAAAACTACGATGTTACACCAATACCGGCACCTATACCGGTAACGCTTTCTGTAGAGTGGAAGGACGAACGCGGACAACGTCCAGATAGCGTCATAAAAGCCTATCAAGGTGATGAAGAGATTGGCTTATGTGTATCTGTCTCTGGTGGTGAGTATTCGGACCACCCGGATGCACAGGATTGGTTCCATACGGTTTATCTTGAGATTGAAGGTGAGTTTCAAGGACAGGGGTTAGGACGCTACCTGCTCCAATACGCACTTCAAGAGATGAAGAAAATCGGATACCAGCACGCAACAATCAGCACGCGCTGGGATGATTATCGCGCACTTCTCTTTTACAGCAACTGCGGTTATCGGGTTGCAGATTGGACCTACGCCTATGAAAAAGTGCTCTCTGAACCGCCAACGCCCAATTAACATGCCCTTAACCGCAGCATTTCGTTTCCTGTTTTCTGGAAATGGTACGGGACGCGTTCCACTGTGCAAATAATTCCGTCCTTTTCAAGCTCGTCAATAACGGGTGATAAGAAAGGCGAGGGGTTGCTGTTCACATCAACGATGGGGAAAATTTTCACCTCGGCTCCGATGCGAAGTAACTCGCGTACAGCATCAAGATGGAATGCCAAATCTCTGTTTGCTGAGTAGAAAAAGAGGAGATGCGCGGAAAGCACGAGGTCGAAATGACCGTCGGGGAAAGGTAAATTGGGGAGTGATGCGTCTATATAGCGTCCTTGTCGCTTACCGCTCTCGAAATCTTGGCAGAACGCGTCCATCGCCTGCATTCTGACTTCTGCCAATTCATCAACAGACGAGAATTTTGTCCAGACGAATTTATCCCGATTTTGGCGGGCTTGTGCGATGACATCGTCGTAGGTTTCCTGGATGCGTTGACGCAATTCCGCCTCAGAATACCGATAAATTGGATCGACCGAGACTATCGGTGTCTTACGCTGGTACATCCGAAAATTGAACGACGCGGGACCGTCGCCTATGCCAACAATGTCCCGCGCCAAGTCATCTTCGGAGAGGTTGAACATATCAAGGTATTCGTCATACGACCTACCCCACGGCACGATGTCTTTGTAATGGAAATCCACTATTGCGCAGCCCCGGCATTGATTTCTTGTAGCACTGCCACTGCCCGCTGTGCCAATTCGGTTGTAGCGTCACGCTTGATTGCCCGGTTTAAATGTATGATGGCGCGTTCATCTCCATCTTTTGCCAACTCCAATGCTTCCTCAAACCCTTTGTTCCCGTAACTGAAATCTCTTGGCAGAACCGTCAGGTCGCGGTCTTTCCAATAATACTTCAGTTCATCGGACTCCCAATTGCGGTAGACATCTTCCCACTTAAGGGAGTTGAAGAGGTTCAGGTGCGGTTCAAGCATGTGCTCAGCGATGGGATCATCGACAGCCTGATAACGGTTGTCGAGCGATACACGCAGCCGATCCTCGGTCAAATTCGGTAGTGCCTTATGAATGGTCAAAGCAGGGAAGATGAGCGTGTCGCCGACTTCGTAGTTCGTGGAATGCCATTCACCTGACAATTCGTCCTCGTTGACGCACAGACTGCCAGCACCGAGTGAAAAGTGGTGCTCCATGACCTTATTGACTTTATGCGAACCGGGTAGGACTGCCAAGCCTCCCAACTCTATCGGGCAATCTCCGACAGGTGCCCAACAGGTATAGGTCTGAAAATTCCCTTGGAAGTGGACGAAGTCTTGGTGTATCGGTGTTGTATGTGCGGTGTACTTAGGAAACCAGAGGCGCGCAATTTTTTGCGGATGCGGCAGCACCTCTCTACCGATAATTTTCTCCACCATATCAACGACTTCGTGCCAGTGTCCGGAACGGTGAAACGCTTGTAATTTATACACCGCGTGGTATACATCTGTGTATTCGGGATCGCCCTCGGTACACTGGGTGGAAATATCGGCGATGCCGTCCATTGGGTCGGTCCCGGCGACGAGCCAACCGCCTTCCTGCATTGTCGTTAGCATCTCTCGCCGCAACGCCCAGAGTTTGTCGGGATCTTGCAGCTTCTTGAAGAAGAGGTACCCTTCTTCCGAGATCCGGTGACGCAATTTTTCCGGATCATTCATCGCATCGTTTGATACGCGAAGTTCTTTCAAGGTTTCCATCTGACTTCTCCTTGGATCTACCCATGTTGGTGTCCATTCTGTGACGGAGGCGGTTCATTGAAAGGGATACCTTTCGCCTCGGCTGCGAGTCGGCGTTTATTCCAGGCGGAGATAACTTCATATACCTCTGCCCGCCCCTGCTCTATACCTTGTTCGATGCCTTGTTCTTTGGCTTTCTCAAGGCTTTGTGCGTGTTCAGCACGCCATTCGTTAAAACGTCTTAGCATGATATCCACTCCTTCTTTGAAAATAATGAACGCAATTGCGACTCGATTAAAAACCGGCGACGTTGCGTCTAACTTTCTTAACATCTGCAGGACACCGTTCCATCCGACGACAAGTTCGTAGAGACATATTCCGATGATATAGAGAAGTCCTAACACCGTGTAAGTAATGATTGCACTTTCTGCGTCTCGGACGGTAAATAAGGATCCCCGTTTTTTTTCCATAGATCGGTTCTTTGTCTTTCTTCTTGGTTAGGTGGTAACTTTGGATATTTATAGTATAGCATATACGAAACGAGAAATTCAATTTTTTAAGCTCTCCAATTTATTTGCCTCTATTTTTCTGAAGCCAATCGACGGCGAAGTCAACGACGGAGCGTTGCGGCATGAGTTGGCACGCCGCGATGCTGACTTTGCCGTGTTGAACCACTTTTCCTGCATCAGATCGTATAAAATCCTTACCGAGGCGATCGAAATCTGAATCATCTACATCGATATCTTCAAAGGTAGTCCATGTCCTTGAACCCGCCTGTGAGATCGGGGCACCCTCCCGGACGACGCGTTTGGTTGGGAAGTCCGCTCGGTATTCCGCGAGATGTATGGATGTATTGCTCGAATGATCGACACCGAGGAGCAGGACAAAACCGTGCAAGTCATAGATTCTGGCAAGCGGTGAGTGTTCACCAAAGCCATAAGCTAAAGAGTGGTTATTTACGATGGATGATGCTTGAGGACCGCGTGCACAAAATGAACTCTGTGGATGTGCGCTGCGGAGAACGTCTTTTTGTTTTCGGAACGTTTCGGCAATTTTGCCCATTGAACGGGTTGGCGTTAAATCAGGATCGTAGGCAGGCATCGTCTCGCGTATTGTCTGCCACCACGATTCGGGGACAGGCGGATTTTCCCATTGGCTTGGGTCGCTGAGGTCGGTCGAGTGGGTCGGCATTACAAGCGTTCCTGTTTCTCCCAAAACCTCCTGAAGCGCGATGATCACAGCAACAGCACCACCACAGACCCATCCCATTGCGCTCAAAGACGAATGAACGAGTAAGACCATCCCCTTTTCAATACCGAGTGCCTTAAAATCCGCCTGCAGTGATTCTACTGTAGCGAGTGTTTCCGTCTTTTGAACCACTTGACCTTCAGGCATTGTCAACTATCTCCGTCTTTTGATTTTCTCAGTTTCATTGCTGCATCACTGATCTCCTCCATGCTCTTTTCAACCCACAGTTTCCTCTGCCATTTGGTGTAATCAAACCGAGAACGCATAACCAACGCAATGAACTTTTCAGCCTGGATGTCACCCAAAGCTTCCGTAAGAGCCTTTAAGCCTTCTACTTTGAGTTGTTCATCTGTTACCATGGAATATACTCCTACTCTAACACAAGCCACCTATTTACTTACATAGCACTCCGCTGGAGTGCAGGACGTTGATATACCTTTTTCTATTCTCACTGCGAAGCAATTCCACCCCTCTGGGGTGAGGAAAGTGTCTGAAAAACTGTGTTGAAACGCTCAAAATCCGTTAGTAGCAACTTGGGTTACTCTAATAGAACATTCTCAAGCATTTTATTTCTTGCCTATTGCAAGGATATGCGAACTCATACCGAGTATTGACGGCTCCGCTTCAACTTTCCGAATTAAATCTAAAACTACAGCGCGCTGGTCAGGGTCTGCCCAATAACTTTCAACCGACCTAAAAAGCCACGTTGGTCCTTGTACAGCAAGTGTTGTCTGATGCTGGAAACCTGCTTCGACCACTTCAGAACCGAGTTCTTCTGGCCGGTGAAGATATGCATCTGTAAAGTACTTAAGGTCCTCGGTTAGGTTGCGATGGTAACCCGTTTCAAGGTCGTTTTGAACAATATCCATGTGAACAGGATTTCCAAATCGATCCTCGAAAAAACTGTGGAGCATAGACGCAAACCGTGAGATACCGGCGGCAAGCATAACCCCACCCTCTCTTAAGACACGATACGCTTCTCTCAGTGCAAGCAGCCGTTCACTTTTATCAATTAGATGATAGAGGGGTCCCAACAACAGAACAGCGTCCGCAGACATTGATGAAAAACGTAACTCACGCGCGTCACCGAGTGACACACTGGCAATCGGGTGTTCTGACTGTTGATTGGAGGCTTCTTTCGCTTGCTCAATATGTAAATCCACAGGGTCCACGAGGTGAACCTCATAGTCCGCCTGTGCCAACCAACAGGCGTATGGACCAGAACCGCCACCGATGTCTAAAACAACAGCGGGGGGATCGGATAAATAGCGGGTGATAATTTCTTGTGTCCTCGTAAATTCTATCTGTCCTTGGACGCTACTTGTAAGTCTTTTCGATTCTTGTGTCTGTCTATAGAACGAAAGAATCTCATCTGAAAATTGATACAACCAAGAAACCCCCTAAATCCCCCTTATCAGGGGGACTTGCAATATATTCCGAAACTGGTTATCGGGTCTGCTTCACCCATGCCCACGTTATCGCCAACTTATCTTCAGGGTCAACGGAAAGTGGTTCGAGGTCAAGGGCGTTGGTGACATCAAGGTAATTCGGCTTTCCAAATCCACCCTTGCCATCATTTCCGTTTTTGGTATTATCGCTGGCATCACCTTCATCGAAAGTGTAGTGTGCGTTCAGACCCTTTTCATCGCCGTTGAGTACCTTCATCATGAATTCATTAATCTCTTCTTCGGTCCGAGCGACTTCCCAGATACGGATTTCATCAATGGCTCCTGTACAGAACCAATTTTGACTATCACCGACACCGATATAGAGCGAAGCGTCGGTTGCTGCTAATTCCTTTGCCTCAAAAGGTAAGGCACCCTTTTCTTCTCCATCAATATATGTGCGCATCTCTTTACCGTCCCAGACACCAGCGACATGCTGCCATTCATTCGGCTTCAATCCAGGGACATCAAGGATCTTCGTGCCGGGCCAGAGGACAAATCGCAATCCGTTTCCATTTTGGACGATCTCTGGAAAGATGTAATCCCTTTTGCCGCCCCAATCCTTCGCGAGGCACTCACCAACGGGTTTGCTCATGTTCATCCACGCTTCTATGGTTATCGCGTTTTTGGGATTTAGACTGTCACTGTTTGGAACTTCGATAGCCGTTTTGCCATCTAATTCCAATGCCAGATTTTTTGCCCAAAGTGTGCCAGGCATTACCAGCCCAATAATGAGGATCAGAAAAAATAGAACTTTCATGATTTGTTTCTCCTCTATGATGCCAGATCGTCAAGCATCTGACGGATGTTGTGTTCACCACTATCAATAAATAGCGGTGCTAAAGGACCTCTACCGTGTAAGGTTTGAAGTAAGGTATCAATCTGTATCATACGCTGTTGCGGCGTGCGGCATCTGAGCCACTTTTGAACAAATTCACGCGCCGGTCTTGGGTTACCCGTTCTCAGTGAACGGACACTTTTACGCCACGTCTGCCATCTGAAGGTATATTCACAATTTGGACATTCGAGTTTCTCATCTTTCTTTTTTAAACTCTTGCGATAATCTCGCCACCGGCGTTTGTAGCCGCAGGCTGTACATTCGATATTGCCGTGCTGATGAAGCGCAACTGCTTGACACTTCGGACATTGCAACTCAGGACTGGATTTCCGCATTCTGACAGTGCGTTCCATTGCGGGTGGATCTGGTCTACGGACAAGGTTAAGGCAGTGCGGACAGGGTAAAAGGACACGGGTTCTCACCGATTGATTGTAGGCTTCCTTGGACCATGTTTTACCACAGGCACATCGCAACCCAACTTCTTTGTATAGAACAGCGCAACAGTCAAAACATCGGGGGGTGTCTCGGAGTGCTTGACGGCAGTCGCGCCAGAGGAGCCGTCCGGTGCAGTGGGGGCAGTGGAACCAGTGTTCGTGCGTTCCACCTTCGCCAGAACTAAAGAGCGGATCAATCCGACGTGTAATCTTCGTGCTGCATTGTGGACAAGGCACACGCCCGCCTCGATAAACATCAGCAACTGTAGCGATGTCCGTACACCGTGCGTAAAGTTCCCAACCGACATCGTGTAGTAGCAAATCATCATAGATACCGAGCCGAGCATATCGGTAAAGTTGGCGGATTTTGATGGGTTTTACGCGGGGTGACCAATTCATACGGGTTTCCTTTGAATTTCGACTTACGAGATCAGTGTGGCGTACTTCATCGCCTCTTGGACATCAGCAGCCTCCAATTCCGGATAATCCTCAATAACCTCCTCAACTGACCGACCGTTGGCTAATAATTTGAGAATTACGCTGACCGTGATTCGGGTGCCTCGAATTACAGGTTGCCCAAGACAAATCTTTGGATTAATTTGAATTCGATTCAGTTTTTCCATTTCTATCTCCACTAAACTACGGCTAACAACGCCTCAAGATGTTCTTCAGGCACCGACAGCCCATCTTCTTTAAGGGCAACAATATATCCTTCAATTGCTTCTCTGATATTACTGACAACTTCTTGCTTTGTTTCAGCTTGACTGATACAACCGGGTAAACTGGGGCATTCAGCAACCCAATACCCATCTTCACCCGGATAAATAACTACTTGTCTCATTTTTTACCTCCAATACAAAGGCTTTGCTCAAGAACCAAGGTTGCGAAAAACTATGGTGGATTTTAGAATTACCGATGCACCGCCAGTCGATGTTTGACCTCCAGTGCGGTTGCAAACCGCACCTACCAGATTTGGGGTGTGGTTGCAAACCGCATCTGCCAGATTTGGGGTTGTAGGTTACGCGGAAATTTGAACGACTTCTCCGGTTTCGATGCTACGGCTAATCGCTTCTAAGACGCGCATGTTCTGGTAGGAATCTTCGAGACTTGAGTGTGGCTGCGTTCCCGCTTGCAGCGACTGTGCCCAATGTTGCATCTCTTCGAGATAACCGGGTCTGCCAATACCGTGATATGCGGTATTGAGGGTCCATTCTTCAGTTGGTGTATCGGCATAACCACCACCTTCGCCGAGCCATGTCGGCATACGGTAACGGCGCAACTTGCGTGTCTCCAATACCTGAATCGCCTGATTTCCGGTACCTTTGATAAAAACCATTGCTTCTAAAACCGGACCGGTGCCGAGCGTCATCGTGCCGATACCACCGTTCGCGTAACGCAGATTCACGGACATGGAGACAGTACTCGATGCGGCCTCAACTGTACCCATTGCGAAAACCTCGCTGACCTGTCCCATAAAGAAACGCATACAATCGGTCGGATGGATCACCTGATCAAGCATGAAGGGCCATGCAAAGGGGGATCCCGCTTCGTTTAGACGGGGACCTGGTGCGAGATACCGGGTATGATATTGGCACGGTATACCGAACTCATCTTCGTCCATCAACTGCTTAGCGATCCGATTCGCCGGGGCATGTCGCCACATGGTGCCGACCATACCTGTTTTACCGCTCTCAATAGAGGCATCAACCAACATCTTCGCGCCTTCAGCGGTGGTCGCGGGCGGCTTCTCGGTATAAATATGATACCCCTCTCGGAGGCACTCAATACCGATGTCGCGATGTAATTTATCCTCTGGTCTGCCGACAACAGCCACAGCATAGAGGTCTTCATTTTTGAACATCTCATTGTAATCGGTGTAATGACGGAGTGCGCCAAACCTACGGGCGTTTGATGCTGCCTTCTCCTCAACGAGATCACAGGTGGCTACGAATTCAAATTCTGGTACCATCGGTATACACTGTTGTAATTGCGACGACATACCACCACAACCAATAAAAGCAATTCGGATTTTATCCATAAGGTATTCTCCAATTCGTGTTTAGTAGGACTTACGCAATTTTCTATGAATCCTATATATTACGTGCAGCTGGCGAGGTTACAAACCTCGCCAGCGAAGGGGCTGCGTAACTCGTGTTTAGGTGAGGTCCCTATTCAAAAAGTTGTGCAACCGGACAGGAAAATCCTGGCACGACATCCTCACCAGTAAGTGTGTCCGCACCCGTAAACACCTTAATGTCTGTTTCAGAACGATATACTGTTACTGTTTTCATGACAGATTCAACAACCCATACCATTTGAGTTCCTGCCTCCAGATAAGCTTGTACCTTTTCAGTGACACGCCACTGAACATCTGTTGGTGAGATGACTTCAACAGCAAAATCCGGTGGCATTGGAGATCCTTTACTCTCATCTTCAGGTAGGCGCGCGGTTGAAATAAACGCGACATCCGGTTTCATTCCGCGTTCTCCGACTTTAAATCCTGCTTCTACATACACATCCCCTAACTGATTTTCACTTACGTGTGTAAATAAATAGTGGGTGATTCTCGCACTAATTTTACCATGTCCTAATGACGGAGACGACATCGGCACTAATTCTCCTTTAACGTATTCATACCCCTCTATATCGCGTGCCAGAAATTCCTCCACTGTCATCGTAGTAGGTTCGGGCGGGTATATTTCTTGCGCGACTTCTGAAACTTCCTGTAAATCCATTTTCCGTTCCTCCTTACGGACTATGTTATCCCCAACAAGTCTGCCAGCTCGTTAAAATCGTTGGCGACGAGGTCAGAGGGGTGCGCGTTTACGCCTTGAACTCCACCAGGTCCATATTCTAAAGGACGCGGCACCAGGGCAGTTTGAAAACCGACCGCCTGTGAGGCTCGAAGATCACCAGGGTGTGCGGCTACCATCATAACTTCACCGGGGGACAAACCAAGCAGGGAAGCGGCGGTTTGGTAAACTTCGGGATCCGGTTTGTAATGCCCTGTTAATTCGGCAGACAGGATACAATCCCACGGCAGTCCCCCAAATTTCGCCATGTTGGTCAGCAAGGCAACGTTGCCGTTAGAGAGTGTGGCGACGATATACTGCTTGCGGAGCCGTCTCAAACCGCTGACTGCATCGGGCCACGGTTTGAGCCGATGCCAGACCCGATTCAGATGATCTTTATCGGTTTCGCTTAAGCCGACGATTTCAAATTCGTCAAGAAGACTATCTAAAATAAGTCGATGTAGTGCGTCAATGTTTTGCCACGGCAATTCGCCACGTCGGACCCTATCCATCGCGGGACCGTATCCAGAGCGCCATTTCAAGGCGAATTGCGCCCAATCAATATCAATACCGTGGATATTTCCAAATTCTTCACCTTCGGCAACAATTGAACCGTACCAATCTACAACCGTGCCAAACACATCAAAGGTGAGTGCTTTGATTTTGGAATGCTCGCTTTGCATCGTCCTATCCCTTTCTGTCGTTCAAAATTTACCAAGAAGAATAGGTTCATTTCCTTTTCAGTTCATGTCACATCATACACCAATTCAGCTCAATTGTCCATTGAATTGTTTTCTCTATTCCTTTGGACCCATTCACTGAAAATTGTTGAGGATCCGCACGGTTTTGTAGCGTATCCTGTTAGGTTGCGCACCCTTAGGCACAGACTAACAGTCTATGCTACAAAAATGGCGACTTGCGTTACTTTAGTAAGATGTGAAGATTGACGCTATCATAGAAGCGTCCGTAAAAAAAAGCACTCTGACGTGAAGTCGGACGCCAGAGTGCAAAGAGGGTTATATGTTTAGAACCTAAGGACCTATATCTCATAAGCTTGTCCTGTAGGGTGCCAAAAATTTCCGGAGTTGTCGAATCGCAGCGTTCTTGCGCGAGGCAACAGTCCCAATCGGACATTCGAGGATCGTCGCGACTTCTTGATAAGACAATCCTTGAACCTCTGTCATCCGAAACACCACTTGGTGTTCCTTCGACAACTTATCAATCGCGGACTGAATCGCCTCATAGGTCTCTTTAGCAATGAGCAGTGCCTCCGGAGAATAACGTGTATCCGCTATAGCGACAGCGATAGGGTGAGAGTTTTCATCTTCATCACTATAGGCGGCATCCAATGATTCAATCTGGGGTGTCCTTTGCTCTGTCGCCAATTGTTTTAAACAGACATTCTTGGCGATATGATAAAGGAACGTCCTGAATTTGGCAATCGGGCGGTACGTTGGTACACAACGCCACAGCCGCAGGAACGTCTCTTGACAAAGGTCCTCCGCGAGTGTTTGGTTTTTGACAAATCGATAGATAAAATTTAAAGTATTTGCGTAATGTCGCTCCGTTAAAATTCGGAATGCATCTCTGTTTCCATCCTTCACAGAAAGCATCAACTGTTCGTCAGTGTGTAACATGCTTGTCTCCTCTAAAGAGGAGCTTCTCAAGCGAAGGCGCGCAACCCTCCTTCCATGCGATAACGGAGGATGCCTGCTTGTTCACTCCTCTGTCCGTGCCTTCCCCATAATCGAGCTCTGGTCCAACAACGAAACACATTGGCAATTTTGAATGCCTGTGTCTTCAGGGAGATCCCGTCTCCCAAAGTACAGTCTCGTTCATCTCCAGCGTGAGGCGTTGCCTCCGTTAAACACAAAACGTACTGACGCATTATGAAACTCCTTTCTAACTTATTCGTCAGGTAGGGGCAGCATTTGATGCCCCTTTTTCGGTCAATAAAAAAGATTTGCTAATGGTTTAACCCATGTCATCGGAAATAATTCATTTAAAATTCAAAAAAAATTATATTTTCACCTTATAACCCCAATTTTCCGGAGTATACGCTCCGTTTTTCTTACATTTCTGGCTGAAACGGCTCCAGTGACAGTGAGGGTTTCCCTGTCGTGATCAGTTCACCGATGAGTTGCCCCGTGATCGGTGCGAGCAGAATGCCGTTTTTGAAATGTCCAGATGCCAAAACGACGTTATTATATCCCGGCAAGTAACCGAGAAGCGGTCCTTTTTTCACATAAGGACGCAAACCTGCCCACGTTTGCACAAAAGTGCTGTTCGCGAGTTGCGGGGCGATGGCAATACCAGCATCAATCATCTGCTTGGTACCGTCCACTGTTGCGGTTTTGTCATAACCGACAAATTCGACTGTAGCACCGAGCAAAATTTTGCCATCGGCTCTCGGTACGACGTAGATGCCGAGTCCATCAACGATATGCTGAAAAGGCGGCGGCATCGCTTCAACGAGGACGATCTGCCCCTTCGCGGGTCCAATCTGTATCGGCACGTCAAGTTGGGCAATCAACGCACCTGCCCAGCATCCGGCAGCAATCACGAACGTGTCCGCGTATAAGGTTTCGCCGTTCACGACGACCCCGACAACGCGGTTTCCACCGTTTTCACTGTCTCGGACAAAGTCGGTGACAGGATTGCCTACTTGGAATTCCGCACCGAGTTTTGCTGCTCCCTTTGTGAGTGCCGTCACCATCTTCGGGTTGCGGACTTGTGCATCTTCAGGAAACAGAACGGCACCAGCAATAGATTTCGAGAGTGCTGGCTCCAACTCCCACGCTTGTTCGGCTGTCAAGACTTCCGCTGAAAAACCGCGTTTCACGCGCCGGTCTGCGAGACCAATTAATCCCGCTGCCTCAGCCTGATTGAAGAATACCGATAGGGTCCCAGATTGGATGAACTCAATATCTATCTGGGTCTCTGTACGGAGTTCCTCCGCTAACGACGGATACAACTCAAGGCTTGCGCGGCAGAGCGTTGGATACGGTTCATGTGTTGACGCGTGTGAGGTTAAGATGCCTGCGCCTGCCCATGAAGCCTCCGTACCCACAGCGTGCGCTTTGTCAATCACCAAGGGTTTCACGCCTCGCTTGGCAAGATCGTAAGCGATGGCACACCCGATAATCCCTCCACCAATAATGATGACATCGGCGTGATTTTGATTCAAGTTTTCCTCCACTTTACCCTAAAATTGCAACAATTTAGTTTAGCACATTGTTGGGTCGCCTGTCAATCTCAGTTGCCAAATGCCAATTTGACTACTTATATACATTTTCGGATGCACTTATTCTGACAATGCAGATTGCAACTTGAAATTTCGGCGGATTCGGTGTATAATTACTACAAACATTATCAAGCAAACTATCTCAAATTCGGTGGTGCAGGAAAAAGTAGATTAGCACAAAAACCTCGCCCAACATGAAAGGTCTTTTATTACATGATCCTTGGAAAAGTGACCGGGACAATCGTCGCGACGCAGAAAGATGAAAAATTGATCGGAAGCAAGCTGATGGTTGTCCAAGATGTAAACCTGGACGGAGACGTTGATCGGAAATATACAGTCGCTGTAGATGCGGTAGGTGCTGGCATCGGTGAAATCGTCCTTATCGCCACCGGTAGTTCCGCTCGACAGACCGCAGTGACGAGCAATAAACCGGTTGACGCTGTAATCATGGCGATTGTTGATACCGTGGAAGTCGCTGGAAAAGTCAGGTATCAAAAGTAGAAACAATGAAGATCGCGACCGAACGGAAACGCGTCCGCACTGAAACACTCCACCGTCGCGAGGCACTCATCTCAGAAGAGAGGGCAAGGCTCAGCCAGCGTATCGTTAATTCCGTTTCACGCTGGATACAGCGTGAGGGTTTCGATTCCGTGATGCTCTACCTGAGTATGAGAAGCGAGGTTGAAACTACCGATCTGCTTGAAGGGTTACTTAATTCAGGTAAGCAGGTTTGCGCGCCAGTGATAAATACCGAACAGGTAAAACTCACACCAAGGCGGGTTCAGAATCCGAAAACAGAACTGGTACGTCATCGCTACGGCATGTTGGAACCTAAAGACGCATGTCCAATTTTCCCGACTGAACACCTTCAACTCATCGTGGTTCCCGGTATCGCCTTCGATCGGAAGGGGTATCGTCTCGGCTATGGCAAGGGTTTCTACGACCGATTCCTCACGAAATGCCCACACGCCATTCCCATTGGATTAGCATATCAGATACAGGTTGTAGAAGATACGTTTCCACAAGCGTGGGATGTCCCTGTTCAACACATCTTCACAGAGACCGGTAGGATAGCGATTTAACTATTTGACATCAACGAAAGGTCTCAATTTCTCCAGCGTCTTTGCACCAATCCCCTTGACTTTCTGGAGAGCATCTACACTGGTGAAGTTCCCGTGCTGTGTGCGGTAGTCAATAATTTTTTGTGCCATCTCCGCGCCGATATTTGGAAGCGTTTGGAGTTCTTCGGCAGAGGCGGTGTTGATATTAAGAAGTGCGGGTTTACTGGGTATTACCCGGCTTTGTGGACGTTCCTCATTTGGACCAACGATCAGATCTGGTTTTCCGAGGAAGATCGCAGGTGCGAACCGTCTCACACCCCAAAAACCGGTCCCAGCCAAAATCAGTACCACGAGAAAAACGACAGCTTTCCAATAATGGCGTTCAATAGTATCCGATACGCTATTCATCTCTCACATCACCTCCTTCAATTCACGCAGTTTGATAACTACCTCTTGAAATCTTTGCTTCCAATTTTGAAAAAAATGAAAATTATTTATCAGTATACTACATTTTCACGCGCTGTCAAGTGACGAACCTTTGGTAGACAAATAACCTTGCATTCCTCTACCAAATGTGGTGTACTACTTAAACCAGTTTTGGGTGGCATTGCTACGAGATGGTATCTCAACACCGTTCTCTGCTACCCTTCCACCGTAGGTAGCAAGTGGATAACGGACTGTGGATTGGAAAACCTTAAAATGGAGTACACGATGAACTTTGAGAACCGATGACAACGACGAGATCCGCTGCCGGTAAACTGCACAGAACATTTTGTGACGCGAGAGTCAATTATATCCGCTGCTTTCCTGATTTATACTCAATTTTTATTTGCCATTTCACATTATGTATGGTATTGTATGTATCGGAATAATTTATGGTAAACGCTCAGAAAGTCATATATTCAGATCAGGAAATAGAAGAATTTGTACAAGAACGCAAGATTTTGCCAGATGATTGGTATAGTAGACTGATTAGACGAAATAAAGAGAAGGGAGAATTGACTGTCATAGGCGATAAAGGGAATGAGTTCCGAATCATTGTCAGACCAGACGACCTTGTGCCTTTAGATTTTTCAGTTATTTTGGTAGTTGTTACTAAATCAAACCCAAATTTTAAACTCCGGCGCTACAATGGGCGGACCAGTGGGCACAGAAACCGGATTGAGAAAGAAAGAATTGAAGGGTTTCATATTCATTACGCTACAGAGCGGTATCAACGGAGAGGATTAAAGGAAGAAGCTTATGCGCTACCAACGGATCGCTATAACAGCTACGAGGGTGCCCTTCGCTGCTTAATCAAAGATGCGAATTTTGTGGAACCGCTGTAACAGGTACTTTTTTTCGGGGAGTAAGCAATGTCTGCCAATACCATACAACAAGACTTTATTAATAAGGTCTCCGCACAGATAAGTCTTTCAGCAGATGGTAAAGACCGTTTCCGGGTATTAACGCCCTTCCAATTCGAGGATGGTGATGAATTAGTTATCGTCCTAAAGAAGGAGAGTGAACGGTGGCTGCTCTCCGACGAATCGCATACCTACAGGCACCTCGCCTACGATATTGATGAGAAACTTCTTTATAGCGGTGCACGCTGGAAACTTATCTCTAAAGCCCTTTCTATGTTTGAGGTTGAAAACCGCAGTGGAGAATTAATACTTGATGTATCGGATGAGCGTTACGGTGAAGCACTATACGACTTCGTTCAAGCTCTTCTCAAGATAACGGATGTGTCATATTTGTCAAGGGACCGAGTTCAATCCACATTTATGGAAGATTTCCATGAACTCTTACATGAAAAGGTGAAAACGACGCGCATGGCATTTGAATGGCATGATAAGGATCGTGATCCGCAAGCAAATTATAAAGTAGATTGTCTAATTAATGGGATGCCGGAGTCTCTTTTTGTGTATGCTCTTGCCAATGATAATAAAACACGTGATGCTACAATCTCGATTCACCAATTCAAAGAGTGGGGTATATCTTTTAGGTCCGTAGGAATTGTCAAGGATGAGAAGGCTACGAGTCGCAAAGTGCTTGCCCGTTTCCGAGATGTGTGTGATGCGTGTTTTGTTGACCTAAAAAAAAGCGGTAAAGACATCAGACAATATCTGGATAATAATATCTCTTTACCTTCGTAAACTATCGCGCGGTAGCATGCGTCACTAACTGGGCAATTTCGATTGGCGTTGAAAGTGTACCCGTTTAATAATACGTCTGGCAAAGCTGGTAAAGGTAAATAATGTGCCGCGGTTCGTGACTATAGCGTTTTAGAGTGTGTATGGCAGCTTACGGTTAAACATACCGTAGGCTGCCATTTTTTTTGTTCTTATCCGCAGTGTGAAAACTGACCTACCCCGACAACCCCCTAACCCCCCTTATCAGCGGAATAAGAAGTCGGGAGGGTTATTCTGAGATGTTTCTTCTGATGCATTTATAGATGCCGCCCCTACGGGGCTTAGGTTTGGGGTGTACTGTTTTTCTACACAGATGTCACCCCTACGGGGTTGAAGAGGATGGGCGAGGTTGGAAAACTCGCCTACCGAGTGTAGAGTGAAACGGACAGGATAAACCACGATATGGAGATCACTCCTACATTAACTTAATCAAAATACTCGTCTTCGCTAAACTTTGTCCACGATTCAAATATGGGGAAAGGTCGGGGAAAATTGTCATTGTCAATATTCAACTTGAATCGAATCCTTTTGCTATCAAAAAGATTTCGGACCGAAATGGAGACTCCTGAAGTTTCAATGCAGTTGTCACACTGGGTCGGGAGTATTTGTACCGAACGCGGTGCCTGAAAATAAATTCTGTATTCCGAACCCGCCTTTTCAACGCGATAATCGTCCGCTAAAATCTCCCACTCGCTTAAGGCAGTATTGCCTTCGGCATACTGCGCCCACAAACTGACACCACTAAAGAAATCAAGAATAACGCCTTTTCTTTTCGTTGCGTCTTTAGATGGATCGAATTGCCGAAATGAACGACCTTTCAGTGCTGCCTTTATTTCCTCTTCTTCTTGCATACTTACCGGCTGCAGCGGATTGAGACACGAAGAAAGCATTAGACATATAAACGCAAGCGTGAAAGGCATAAGATGTATTTTTGTGTTCGCATTGAAGGTTTTATGGTGACGCATGTTTTGTCCTCCGATTTTTTAAGTACATTGTAGCGTTAATCGAATCGTTTTATCCAAAGAAAACGGATCGTGCGTATTGAAGTATTTGGATTATACTTGATATGGAAACCCGTCTCTGCTAAAATAGGCAGTGAATTCACGATTGGAGAGGATATTATGCAGGAGATTGTTGTACATTCAGCGCGATTACACGATTTCGCCCGGACGCTTTGTGACAAGGCAGGATTGCGCTCTGAAGACGGGAAGACGATCGCGATACATCAGGTGCTAACCGATCTGCGCGGTGTGCATTCACACGGCACACGTGCCTTGCCGGGTTACCTCAACCTTATCCTTGATGGGAAGATGAACGCACAACCCGCCCTTCGCATCGCGACAGAGGGTCCAAGCTTCGCTGTCGTTGACGGAGATAATGGGATGGGTCATCTGGCAAGCACGCTGGCAATGGAGACAGCGATAGCAAAGGCGAAAACGACAGGCATCGCTGCTGTAGGGGTTCGCAACGCTGGACATTTCGGTGCAGCCGCATGCTACGCAATTATGGCGGCATCGAACCAGATGATCGGATTTTCGACAACAAACACAGGTGGCGCATCTATTGTCGCTCCGGGTGGTGCTGAAGCGGTGGTCGCCAACAACGCGATGAGTTACGCCTTGCCCATCGGTGACGGGCATCCGATCGTATTAGACATGGCGTGTGGGGTATCGGCGTGGGGAAAGATAGGTACACTACGGATGTACGGTAAACCGATTCCAGACGGTTGGCTTATAGATGAAACAGGCCAACCTACCAGCGATCCAGATAAGGGACGCTTCCTTGCACCAGCAGCGGGACCGAGGGGTTATGGATTGGCACTCATTATGGGCATTTTAGCGGGTCCTCTCAGTGGTGGTTTGATGGCTTGCAATAAATCAGGCGATCCCTCTGAGCACTTCTTCTTCGCTATGGATGTTGCGAGTTTCACAGACTACGACGGCTATGTTGCGGAAATCCAACGGGGCATAGATAAGATTCACGCTTCAAAAACGGCAGAAGGCGTGGAACAGGCATACCTCCCCGGCGAAATTGAGTGGAACAACTACGACAATTACCTTGAGAATGGCATTCCCATTCATGTAGACCATTTACGAGGCCTCGCAGGCATCGCTGATAAGTTAGATGTTCCTATCTGTTGGGAGTGGTAGGAAAGGGGCGATAACAGGTCAACGCCTCAATCCATAACCAAAATTAGAGGGGGAAGGGGTACACTATGGCAGAAACGAAAGAAACTGTATCAGGCGGCACACTCCCCGATTGGGAGGTTGAAGATTTACCTGCACCACCGAAGTACCAATTTGGAAAAGCGTTTCGGAGTATCTTAGGTCCCGGCATCATCGCCTTAGGAGGTTCAATCGGTAGTGGTGAGTGGTTGCTCGGTCCCGCGATAACCGCCCAATATGGAGGCAGTCTCCTGTGGATTGCAACAATCGCTATCTTGCTTCAAGCAATTCTTAACACGGAAGCAATCCGCTACACACTTTATACCGGCGAACCGATGTTGAGTGGTTATATGCGCTGCAAACCGGGCGCGCCTTTCTGGGCATCTTTCTATTCGGGAGTTAACTTTTTTGGCATTTGGCCCGGTTGGGCGATGACCGCTGCGACGGCACTCGGTGCGGCATGGCTCGGCTATATGCCGCAAGATGCGGATAGTAGCACGGTACGTCTGTTCGCATATCTCATCTTTTTCGCGTGTTTAGGGATCGTGTTGTTTGGTGGAAAGATTTACAACGCACTTGAGAAGGTGCAGCTATTCATGGTCATCTGGATTATCAGTTACCTTGTCGTTATTGATCTGTTTATGGTGCCGCCACGCGTGTGGTGGACTGCTATCAAAGGGTTCTTTAGCTTCGGGGCACTCCCCGCACCAGGGCCAGATGGACAAGTCAATTGGCTGTTGCTTGGGGCATTCGCTGCTTACGCCGGAAGTGGTGGGTTAGGCAATGTCACAATCACCAATTATGTCCGCGATAAAGGGTGGGGCATGAGCAGTCTCGTCGGTGCGATCCCATCAATGATCGGTGGACAAAATGTAACGCTTTCACACTGGGGCAAGGTGTTTCGTATCTCACCAGAAAACCTCAAGCGGTTCAAGGAGTGGTGGAAATATGTCCGATTTGAGCAGTACGGTATCTGGATGATCGGATGTTTCATAGGTATTGCCCTGCCCGCGATGCTGACCCTGGAATTTGTGCCTTCAGGGCAGGAGATGGACCAGTGGTCTGCAGCAGGATTCCAAGCGGAAGGACTCGCAGCAAAAGGCGGTAGAGTGATGTGGTATCTCACACTGTTGTGCGGGTTCTGGGTACTGTTCTCGACGCAACTTGGTGGTGTGGACGGCGTGCCTCGTACTTACACGGATATTATATGGACCGGATTGAAGCGTGCGCGAAATCTCGGTGAACACAACGCAAAATGGATCTATTACCCGATTCTCGGTGTCTACATTATCTGGGGCATCATCGCGATATATCTCGTCAAACCGTTCTTTATGATTCTGGTATCGGCAACGATTGGTGGCTACTTACTTGTAATTACCGCGTTACATACGCTTTACGTCAACTGGAAATTCTTACCCCCAGAGATACAAGCACCGTTGTGGAAACAGATTGGGTTGGTATTGTGCGCGGGATATTATTCGATCTTCGGAACGATTACCGTCTATCAGAAAGTACTTGTGCCTTATGTTTTCCCGATTTTTGGGTAAAACGCTACACAGTTCCTATGGGGTAGGTACAAGACCTACCCCTACGTATAGGTTTCCGACACAATTGCTGCCACAAGACTCTTGACGGAGGCTTCCTTTGCCATCACGTCAACGTGAACGCCATGTTCCACTGCTGTTTTCTGTGTTGTGGGACCGATGACTGCGACCTTGACATCGGCGAGTAGGACTGTAGGTTGGTGTGCGGGGAACATCTCTAAGAAGTTCGTAACCGTTGAGGAACTGGTGAAGGTGACGAAGTCTATGCTGCCGTTTAGGAGTTCCGCTTCAATTGCCTCTCGGTTTTCGCCCGGTACCCTGACGGTATCATAGAGCGGTACATTATCGACATGTGCTCCTTTCTCGCGCAAAGCATCGGGGAGATCAGCAGTGGCGATTTTTGCACGCGGCAGGAGGATTTTCTTCCCGCATACATCCCCTATTTCAACGGCGATCGCACTTCCACGGGCGTTGGATGGGACAAAATCGGGGTGGATACCGATGTCGTTGAGGGCTTCCACCGTTTTCGATCCAACCGCGCAGACGCTGCTTTCGCCGAATGCTCGTGCATCCTTGTCCTTTTCTCGTAAACTCTCATAGAAAATCTCTACAGCATTGACACTCGTGAAGATAACCCAATCGTATTCGTTGGGAGAAGGCACGTCTACACCTTCAATAGGTTGAATCCTTATCGTGGGGAATTGGATGACTTCGGCACCGTTTGCTTCTAAAAGATCCGCGAATTCGCTTGCCTGTGCGCGGGCGCGCGTGACAAGGATCCGTTTTCCGAAGAGCGGTTTGGTGTCAAACCATCGGAGTTGCTCACGCAAACGGTTCACCTCACCGACCACGATAAGTGCTGGACTCTTGAGTTGGGCTGCCTCTACTTTTTGTACAATATCGGTAAGGGTGCCTTGGACGACGTGCTGTTGCGGTGTCGTTCCGACGCGGACTAAACTAACAGGTGTTTCAGGATCTCTACCGTTTGTTATCAGCCGTTCTACAATTTGGCGAAGGTGTGCAACCCCCATGTAGACAACGAGTGTATCCACCGCCGTAGCGAGCTGTTCCCAGTTGATATTTGAATCTGAACGCAGTGCAGCGGAATGCCCCGTAACAAAAGCGACTGACGAGGCATAGTCACGATGCGTGACTGGAATACCGGCATAAGCGGTTGCAGCAACCGCAGAAGTGACACCGGGAACGATCTCAAATGGAATGTTTGCTTCGGTGAGCGCAATCGCTTCCTCGCCGCCTCGCCCGAAGATATATGGGTCTCCACCCTTGAGACGAACAACAATTTTGCCTGCTTTCGCGTGCTCAACCAGCAAATGATTGAGTTCATCTTGGCGGGTGGCGCGGACTCTCGGATCGGGTGCTTGGATTTTTTCGGTGTGCGCGGGACAATGTTCCAGTAATGCATCGTTGAGCAGTAGATCGTAGATGACGACATCGGCGCGTTGAAGGCATTCCACGCCTTTGAGGGTGATAAGTTTTCTATCCCCCGGACCTGCCCCTACGATATAGACGATACCCGTGCTCGGTTTGTTCATTTGTCGCTCTCCTGCGCCTTCAACAGTTCAGTCGCGCCACTATTCTTGAGTTTTTCGGCGACGACCCTACCTAAGTGTTTTGCTGCGCCTGGCGTTCCTGTGGCACGCTCCATAATGCGTACGCTACCTTCTGGATGACAGACCGTCCCGACGAGTGAGAGTTTACCATCAGTATGCTTGGCATACGCGCCAATCGGTACTTGACATCCACCACCGAGGCTTTCCAAAACGGCTCTTTCAGCGGCGATTTCTGCTGTTGCACGGTGGTTGTTTAAAGGCGAGATCAGTTTTTCAACCCGGTCATCCGCTTCCCGTGTTTCAATCGCGAGTGCCCCTTGTCCAACTGCTGGGACCATCTGTTCTGTATGAAAAAATTGTGTAATAACCTCCTGTTTGAGAAGACGCTTAATGCCAGCAGCGGCGAGGATAATTCCGTCAAGATCGGTTTCATGAAGTTTGCGTAATCGGGTATCAACGTTGCCGCGAACATCAACAACTTGCACGTCTGGGCGGATGTAGAGGAGTTGTGCTTTTCGGCGTGGGCTTGTGGTGCCGATTTTTGCACCTCCTGGTAGGCTTTCTAAGGGGAGTCCCGTGGCAGTGATGAGCACATCGCGTGGATCTTCTCGTGCGGGAATAGCAGCTATGCAGAGTCCTGCGGGTAATTCTGTCGGAAGATCCTTCAAACTATGAACAGCGAGGTCAATGTCGTCAATTAGGAGCGCATTTTCTATCTCTTTGGTAAAAACACCTTTGCCCAGTCCGACCAACGAGCGGTTTTGAATCGTGTCGCCCGTGGTTTTGATGACTTTGAGGTGGACCTCAATATCCGAAAAATGGCGTTCTAATTGATCTTTGACGAATTGCGACTGCCAAAGCGCGAGTTGACTACCACGTGTGCCGATTGTGAGCGAGTTGTGCATTTTTTTTATAGTTGTCGGTTGTCAGAAGAATGGCTGTCGGTTTCCATCAGCAGTCAGCGGTCAGTCGCATAAGGCAGTGAAAGCGTCGGTAAATACCACGCGTCCTCTTAACTCTCACTGCGAGGCAAACTGATAACTATTCATCGTTAACATCCAAGGCGAATAATTCCCGTAACGCTTGAACATACTGTCCGTGATCAGCATCGCCATCGTTAACGGCGCAGCGAAGGTTCTCCATGGGATGGTGGAGCAGTTTTTTGACGATTGCTTGGGTCATAGAGGCGACAGCTGCCTCCTGCTGATCAGAAAGTGTTGCCTTGTAGAAACATGCTTGCAATTCAGTGTCAGCGATCTCTCGAAACTGCTGGTGGAGTGCTTTAATAGTGGGATTGACCTGAAAGATTTGCAATTGGTCGTAGAACCGCTTCGCCTCCTCAGCGACAATCTGTTCTGCTCGGGTTGCTTCCTGTTGTCGATCCTTGAGGTTGGAGGCGACAACGGCTTCGAGGTCGTCAATATTATACAGGAAGGCGTGGTCAATCTTACTCACATCGGGTTCTATATCGCGTGGTACAGCGATGTCAATGAGAAACATATACCGGTGCTTCCGTTTCCGCATAATGTTAGCGAGTGGCTGTCGTTTGATAAGATAATCCGGGGCATCGGTAGAACTAATAACGATGTCAGCATCAATGAGGAAACCGAGGTCGCTATTATAAGGGAGAGGTGTGCCGTTAAACTTCTCGGCGATTTTGACCGCCCGCTGGTATGTACGATTCGCGACAATCACGTTAGAGACACCATTTGCAACGAGATGCTTTGCTGTGAGTTCACTCATTTCACCTGCGCCGACAATCGCAACAGTCTTACCCTCAAGTGTATTGAAAATCCTTTTGGCGAGTTCAACGGCGGCGTAACTAATAGAAACGGCACCTGTAGCAATAGTTGTCTCGGAGCGGATGCGTTTGCCAACGCTGAAAGCTTTGGTGAAAAGACGATTGAGAACCGTACCCGTGCTACCTGACGCACGAGAGAAGTCGTAAGCGGCTTTGATTTGCCCCAGTATTTGGGATTCACCGACGACCATAGAATCAAGGCTCGATGTCACCCTGAAGAGATGTTGGATCGTCTCCAAGTTATAGTGAACATAACTCCATTTCTTGAGCGATTCCATGTCAATCTGGTGGTAACGGGAGAGGAATTGAACCAATATCTTGGCAGCTGCATCGGCACTCCGCACGGGGTTCGCGACCGCATAGATTTCTACGCGGTTGCAAGTAGAGAGAATGACGGCTTCTTGAACCTGATCAGATTCACGAAGGTGCTGGAGGGATTCAGTAAGTTGTTCTTCGGAAAACGCCAATCTTTCCCTGAATTCAATGGGAGCGACATGATGGCTGGTTCCGACGGAAACGATTTGGTTCATTCCTTCTACCAAAAAATCTAAAAACGTGAAATGTTGTTTATATGCTTCGTAAATTATATCACATGTCAGCGGTTGTGTCAAATTTAGAATGGGTAACTGGAATTATTCAATTGTCCTGTGGTTTCTCAATATCTTGATGTTTTTGCTCGGTCTGTTTTCCGACATCTGGATTTAGTTCCCTAGCTTTTTCATAGTCAACTCGTGCTTCTTCTTGCAATCCGAGTGCCTGCTTTACCAGACTGCGGCTGTAGTAGGCGAGTGCACAATCCGGTTTGAGGTTGATAGTTTCAGTATAATCCTCTATAGCATCACGATAGTGGCTTTCTGTCTGCTCCATATTCCCCTGATCCGTTTCCAATTTACCGAAGTAAAATTTTGCATCACCACGATTTCTGTAAGTATCGGTATCCTCCGGTTCAAGCAAAAGTTTCGCGTAATGGCGCATTAGAGAATCCTCGGCATACTCCGCTGAATTTAATCTAAGGGCTTCAGTACAATCGTCAATCGCTGCACAGTAGTACTCTTGTGCTTGCTCTTGGTCGCCTTGGGAGGCTGCGGATTGCGCCAGTTTAGTTTTCGTATAACCGCGATTACTATAGGCACCTGCATACTCTGAGTTAAGTTTGATGGCTTTATTAAAGTCTGCAATCGCCTCGTTATAGTAGTTCAGTGCCTGTTCCACATTTCCCTTAGCCACCTCAGATTCACCTAATTTAGTCTTCGCATAACCGAGAATTCTGTCATCCTGTCCTAAACCTTCTTCCGCGTCGAGTTTGTTAGCTGTATTAAAGTCTGCAACAGCTTCGTGATAATAATGTTGTGCTTCCTCTGCGTTTTCCTTGACTTCTTCAAATTGGCCGAGATGTAACTTTGCAAGACCGCAAATTCCGTAAGCAGCAGCAAACTCCGGATTTAGCTCAACGGTTTTATCAAAAGCATCTATCGCTTCAGCATGGGCACCATGAAGAAATTTGAATTGTCCTTGAGCGTAGTAAGTATAGGCACGTATAGGATCTTTTTTCCGAAACTGTGCTAAAGGTTCGGTTAACTCCGATTGAGAAAGCAATACCTTGAGAGCGTTTGAGGGAACAGCAACACCGTAAGTTCCTGTGCTGCCAGCAGCAACACCTATAACTTCACTTTTACTGTTGAGCATAGGACCACCACTCATGCCCCCCACATACTCAGCGTCCACCCAAAACTTTTTGCTGTCACCGCGGATACCCTGTATGATTCCGGTTGTGACCTTGTATTCAGTTTCTGGGAAACCTAAAGTAAAAACTCGTTCGCCGATCTGAACAGCGTCACTGTTCCCAAGTGGAAGAGGTTTACCTTCAGCCAACACCTTTAAGATAACCAAGTCATTTTTAAGATCAAACGTTGTTACACCGTCTACTTCCCACACGGTTTCTCCATCAACTGACTTCGCAGAAACCAGTCCCTCCCCATAAACAGCATGGATGTTGGTAACAACCTTTTCAGGTTCTACAAAGAATCCACTACCGACACCAACGAGTTTTCCCGATTCCGCCTCAATCGAGCGGATTTGTACAATAGATTCTCCGTTATGTTTCATGAATGGACCTCCGTCAGTTTTTTGAATTATCGGTATGTATGCATGCTGTCTAAAAAGAGATCCACGCCGACATAGGTGCAGAGCACAGCAACGAAACCGAGGATTGCAGCGTACGCAGCTCTTCGTCCGTGCCACCCCCAAAACTGGCGGAGACCAATTTGGACGATATAGATGAACCACGTCACGAAGGTGGAGATTACCTTCGCATCAAGCCACCTCCACGGGACATCTCGGATATATTGGGTCCAAAGACTCCCAACGATGACCCCCATTGTGAGCAGAATTACACCAAGAATTGTGCAGCGATACCCAAGCTCATCGGAAGTCCCGAGAGAAGGAAGGAGATTGTCAAGGAGTGCGTCCGTCTTCTGGCGAATCTTCCGCTCCGTCATCAGGTACATCAGTCCAAACCCAAACGCGGCGATAAACGCTGCATAGGCGAGGAAAATAAGTGTGGTATGCGCCAGAAGCCAATAGTTTTGCAACGGTTCCGGGAGTGCAGCGGTGTGCGTGGCGAAACTATACGAAATGAGGATAGCAATGAATGCAACAGGCATCACAAAACTACCGAGTGTGCGGAGATGCGTCAAACGCACGATGATGAGATAGATAAGTGTGATTGCCCATGCAAAGAAGGCAGTGGAGTCGGTCCAGTGCGTCATCGGAAAATGCCCTTGTTGGAGCCACCAGAGCGCGATAAAGAGGGTCAGAAAAGCAAAACCGATGCTGGTGCTCCAAAAAGCGATTCGTTCAATTGTCGGACGGATCACCGCCGCTCCGGATCTATTGCCGATAGCCAGCGAAAGGGTTTGAAAAATGCTCGCTGCTAAGTATATTAGAAGGGTGAGGAGAAACAGAAAATTTATCATACGCTGTACTTTTTGAAACCATCAGGGCACACAGCAGGTGAATAATATGCCTCTCCGTTAGTCTTTTTCATTCGTTTTCATTTTCGCTGTTGACGAGTTGTGCCTGAAGGCGTTCTAACTCAGCCTCCACAGTCTGTCGCCGTTCCGTTTCCTCTCTGGCGAGTCTTTCTGCCACCTGTCGCCGTTCTGCTTCTTCTCTGGCGAGTCTTTCTGCCACCTGTCGCCGTTCTGCTTCTTCTTCTATCAACGTTTCCGCTGCCACTCGTAGGTGATGTTCTTCCATAGAAGTTGTAATCGGGGTTCCATCAGGGAGATAGGGACGTAACAGCCGCAGCTCCCACGCCTCATGCAGCTCCCACCGAAAATAAAGATTTAATGACGCACTGAACAAACCATCATCAGCATCTTCTTCAATCTCAACGATGTCGCCTAATGCATCCCGTCGCCACCCACGAAATTCTATAGGGCGATTCATATCGGGTTGATGAATGAAATACTCCGCAACCCCCATATCACGCAGATACACCTCAACTTTTTCATGCCGGTCCTCAGACGCTGTTGTATCTGAAAGGAACTCAAAAACTGCTGTAGGGACGGTGCCTTCTGCCCAGGTATAAAAACTCCTTCGTAACGGAAGTTTCGGGGCACCGAGGGCGACATACACATCGGGAGCCACGACCTTTCTGATATCGCCTTCTCGGTAATAGATAAAGTTGTCCATACCGACATGGATATACGGGTGTGCCTGAAAATATCGTAAGAATTGGTCAAATAAGCTATGCATCTGCATCCCGTGAAATTCGCCTGCTGGCATAGGTTCATCGTCCTCATAAGGGTAGCCTTGGATGTAAACGGTCGGTTTTCCACTCGCTTTTGGAAAGACAGGCATATACTTTCTTTGCTTGAGTTCAAAATCGTTTAGCGTCTTCATGATTTTCTTCCTTTGCCTATCGGGACAGGAATGTCACTCATCCACGTAAGATGATTAAAGCAGTTCTCAACCGTTTTGAATTGAAAATCTTTAAAAAAGCAGACTATTTTCGATTTCGGGCAATTTTAACAACTCTCGTCCGCTTTGTCAAGTAGTTTGGCGGTAAAGGCGTTAGCGCGTTCCAAGTTGCCGTGCCGAACCCAGTTGAAAAGGCATTCGGCAGAACATTCAGGATTTGTGAGACCGAGACAGCATGTTGTAGGAGGGGTTTGTAACCCCGATACCGAATCTTCAACGGTGTCAATGAGCATTTCAAAGAAGTCAGCACGCTTTTTAGGCGTTGGAAAAGCCTTGAGAATCTCAGAGCGGCGTGTTCCAAGGAATTCAACAAATGCTCCGTAGCCGTTGTTTTCAAATTGATTTGCGAGTTTTTTATGCAGGCGTTTCACCTTGTCAATGCCCGCGCCGCTCCGAGCCGATATACTGATTATTAGATTGTCATCTATTATGAGTTCAGGTGTGAAGTAGGTGCCGGTATCTGGTTCATCAAGGTATTCTCGAATGAAAGTACCTTCACTTCCATAAAACGCGCTTACAACAGAAGATTTATCTGCAATAACAAGGAATGCATCTTCAAAGTGATGCGGTTCCATTTCGTCGGGTGCCGGGCATAACACAGAAGCACCACACTGATGTAGCAATGAGATACGGCGTTCAATTTCTGACGTTCTTTCTTCACATAAGACGATACACGTGCGATTTTCCAATAGGAGATAGACTGGATAGGGCAGTCCTTGATTCTCGATCGGGACTGGTTCTCCATTTTCGTATCCGAGCGTATATAACGAAGTGGCGTTCAGCATGTCCTCAAAATATTCACGGATACGGCGGCTCGTCGCGGGACTTTTTCCACTTGTTGAGATGCTCAGCATGAGGTCGCCATCGGTTACGACAGAGGCAGCGGCAAAGGTGCATTGCGGGATAACATCAACAACATTGACCAAGCGAATTTTGTTTTTTTTGTGCGCTTCTGTGAAAACAGCACTATTAATATCCGTGAAATCAGTGGCTGTACAGACAAGAAAATAACCGTCTGTATCGCCAGGTTTCAACTGCCGCTCGTGCCAGCGGATTGTGCCGATATCTGAAAGGAAGGTCAGTAATTCCGTTGCGTCGGGACTGATTACGGTGACATCGCCGCCGCTGAGCAGCATAGCGACAACTTTTCGCTCCGCGACGGTGCCGCCACCGACAACGAGGCATTTCCGGTCCTGAAGGTTTATGTATGCAGGATAAAACATCTTAATGGTTGTCAGTGGTCAGTTGTTAATTGCCAGTTAAAAGGGACTTTGGTTAATCAAGCCTCTTTAACCGAAAACTGAAAACTATCCCTTATGACTCACGTGAAACGACGTAGTCCGCAAGTTTTACTAACGCGGTCCGGGCAGGTGTTTCAGGAAAGATTGCTAACGCTGCTTTGGCGCGGTCGGCGTAGCCTTGGGCAATTTTCAGACAGTGAGGTTCGACACCGTATCGTTGGAACAGAGATTCAACAAAAGCGATTGCCTCGGTTTCATCCGTGTCAGGGTGTAGCATTTTTTCAAGCATCCGCTTCTCACTGTCATCGCAGACCGTTCGCGCATAGATAATAGGAAATGTGAGTTTTCCTTCGCGGAGGTCACCGAACGCATCTTTCCCCAATTTATCGGAATCTTCTGTGAAATCAAGTAGGTCATCCACGATTTGGAAAGCGGTTCCGATCTGTTGTCCATAGACTGTGAGTGCCTCGATCTGCTGTGTATCTGTTGTACCGAGATGCGCACCAAGGGTGCAGGACGCAGCGATCAGTTTGCCGGTTTTGAAACTGATAATCTTGAGGTATTCGTCTTCGGAGATGTCAAAATCACCGCTCTTATATGCGTGGATAACCTCACCTTCACACATCGCCTGTGTGGTATCGGCGAGGATCGCCATCGCTGGGTCATCAGAGCGGCGAGCCACAAGCATAGAAAGGACCCGTGCATGCAGGTAATCTCCGACGAGGACAGCGACCTTATTGCCCCATTTCGTCTGTAACGTTTCACGTCCACGGCGGATCGCAGCTTCGTCAAGTACATCGTCGTGAACGAGCGACGCAACATGGATGAGTTCAACAACAGCAGCAAGTGTGTGTGCATCGCTCCCTTCATAGTCGCAAACTTTGGCAGAAAGCACAACGAGAATCGGACGGAGCCGTTTACCGCCACCCTCTACAACATGTTGGACCGCCATGTCAACAAAAGTGTATTCACTCGCGGTATGCTCGGTGAGTTTCGCTTCAATAGCACTGAGGTCGTCGGCAATTAATTCAACAATTTGATCGAAGTTGGACATAATGTAATGGTTTTCGGTTTTAATAGTTGTCAGTTTTCAGTACGATTTTTCTGCGAAAAATCTTTCAGTTATCGGTTAAGTACTTGTAATGGTTACCTTTCCTGTTCCTGCCATAAGAGACCTCTTTAACTGATAACTCTCACTGCGAGGCAAACTGGCGACTGACAACTATTAAGAGAGATTCGCCAGTACCTGTGTTGCGGCTTCAATGGTTGCGTTGATATCCTCGTCGGAGTGGACTAAGGAGACAAATCCTGCTTCAAATTGGGACGGGGCAACATAGACACCACGCTCTACGAGTCCCCAAAAATATTGCTGGTAACGTTCCGTATCCGCCGTGCGGGCACCGTCAGCATCCGTGACGGTTTCCGGTGTAAAGTAGAGCATCAACATCGAACCGACTCGACTATGCCATGCATCAATGCCGTGTTTTTGGGTTGCCTCAGCGAGCCCCTCCGCGAGCGCAGAGGCACTGCGCTCAAGTTGTTTATAAATCCCCGGTTCAGCGAGCTTTTTCAGGGTTGTTATCCCTGCAGTAACGGCTAACGGATTGCCAGACAGCGTCCCTGCCTGATAGACATCGCCTTCCGGGGCAACACACTGCATGATGTCCCGCTTTCCGCCGTACGCCCCAACAGGTAAACCGCCCCCGATAATCTTCCCTAAACAGGTCATGTCGGGCGTGACGTTATAGTAGGATTGGGCACCGCCATAAGCCACCCGAAAGCCTGTGATGACTTCATCGAAGATAAGCACAATGCCGTGTTCTTCAGTGATTTCACGGAGTTGATTGAGGTAACCTTCATGTGGTGGGATGATGCCCATATTGCCCATAATCGGTTCGAGGATGAGACAGGCAATTTCGTCCGGATTGGCTTCTATCGCTTCGCGGACAGCATCAGGGTCGTTAAAAGGCACGGTGAGCGTATTGCGTGCGAAATCCTCTGGCACACCGCCGCTATCGGAAAGTCCAAACGTTGCGACTCCGGAGCCAGCTTTTGCCAATAGGTAATCCACATGACCGTGATAGCAGCCGTCGATTTTGAGGATTTTATCGCGACCGGTATATCCACGAGCGACGCGGATTGCGCTCATTGTGGCTTCAGTTCCTGAGTTGACGAGGCGTACCTGCTCAATCGAAGGCACCGCGTTTGCGATGGTTTCGGCGAGTTCCGTCTCTAATGTCGTCGGGGCACCAAAACTGGTACCGCTCGATGCTGCTGAAGTGATAGCCTCCACAACGCTTGGATGTGCATGCCCCAAAACCAACGGACCCCAAGAAGCAACATAATCAATGTATTCGTTTCCATCAATGTCGTATATTTTTGAACCCTCGCCGCGGGCAATGAAACGGGGATGTCCACCGACTTTGCTGAAGTTTCGGACAGGACTGTTGACCCCACCTGGGATAACTCGTTGTGATTTTTGCCATGCGGCTAAGGATTTACTGCTCTCCAAAGTGTTTCCTCCAATTTTTTTATGGCTATCGGCTCTCGGTTGTCGGCTTTCAGCAAAGAGGTTCCTGATAAACAAGAGCCCTCTTTCTGACTGCTGACGGCTATTCTTTTGATTGCTGACAGCCAATTTATAGCCACTCTACAACCGACTTTGCGAAATAGGTTAAAATCATATCAGCACCTGCGCGCTTGATACTGTTTAGCACCTCTAGTGCGACCCGTTCCTCGTCAACCCAACCGTTCTGCGCCGCTGCTTTAATCATGGCGTATTCACCGCTGACATTGTAAGCAGCAACAGGCACCTGAAATTCTGTTTTGACGCGATGAATGACATCCAGATAGGAGAGGGCAGGTTTCACCATAAGAACGTCCGCGCCCTCTTGAATGTCCAATGCGACCTCACGTAACGCCTCTTCTGCATTTGCTGGATCCATCTGATAGGAACGTCGGTCGCCAAACTGGGGTGTAGATTCCGCTGCTTCACGAAAAGGGCCGTAAAAGGCAGAAGCGTATTTGGCGGAATATGCCATAATCGGGACGTTTTCATACCCGTTTTCGTCCAACGCCTCGCGAATTACACCGACACGACCGTCCATCATATCCGAAGGCGCGATGACATCGGCACCGGCGCGTGCATGCGATAGACTCTCCTTAACGAGCAACTCCAGTGTGGGATCGTTTTGCACTTCGTCCTCTTGGATGACACCGCAATGCCCGTGGTCGGTGTATTCGCAGAGACAGACATCTGTCATCACAAGCAGATCGGGCACGGCATCTTTAATTGCTCGGACCGCCTGCTGAATGATACCGTCGTCGGCGTATGCCTCAGTACCGAGTGCGTCTTTCGCCTCTGGAATTCCGAAGAGGATTGTTCCGGGGATTCCGAGTGCGGCGAGTTCTTTTGCAGCAGTGACGAGGGTGTCAACAGAGTATTGGTAGCATCCTGGCATTGCCGAGATTTCGGTTGCGGTGTTATGTCCATGAACGACGAACATCGGATAGATGAGATCATCAACAGAGAGCGTTGTCTCACGAATCAGCCGCCGCAGGTTCTCATTCGCGCGGAGTCGCCTTGGACGATAGATGGGGAAGGTGCTCATTCGTCCTCCGAAGGCGAGCCTGCGATTTCGTACCGTATCAACTCAAGCGTTTGGTCTTCGGGGCCTTCTAATCCGAAGGTTTCATTCTGCTCAGGCTTTTCGTGCATGTGCTCAAATTTGACGATCCCGACATTAGGTGCCAACCAGATAGTTGTTACAGTTACATCGTTCTGTTCTTGCGGTCCTGGTTGTTCTGGAACCTCCACAGATAGAGCTGTTTCTGTTGTTGCATCCGTTCGGTATTCAATTACTAAACAGTCCTCAAAAGTGCCAGCCTCTGTTTCGACCGTTTCTGTTCCAGTGACATTCCCTGTCTCTACAAGAGTGGTAAAGGTTTTAACAGTCTGCATCGAGCCACCCGGTAACTCCATAGGCGCCCCTTGGATATCAATTGTCATGGTTAGCACAACATTTATCTCGACAGCTGGCCACTCTTCATTGAAAGTTGCGGGTGTTGGTAGGAAATAGAAGAAGTCTTGGGATTCTACCTCAACATCGTAATCTATATCGAATGAGATATTTAATCCCTCTGGGACTTGCTCCTGCATCCCTTGCTGGATTACCGCCATTAGTTCTTCCATCTGTTTCATTGTGGATGCTTTGAGAGCGTTCTCAATTTCATCGCCAACAAAAAAGGCTATCCAATCATCACCAACTTGGTAGAAATAGGGGCTAACATAATGCTCAAATTCCGCCCAGTCTTCTAACGGAGGATCATAACTGAAGGCGCGATAGGTTTCACCATCAATATCCTCTGGCTCAATTGCGTAGCGCGTTACCTCATCACCATTTTGATCTTCGTAAACCCAGTAACTGCCGACTGCATCTGGAAAGTAGTAGTTCGCCCATTCATTTCCTATTGACACCGTGCTGAAACTAAAAATGAGCAAAAGCACGAAAATAGATTGCAATTTTTTAAACATGAGAAACTCCTCTTGTGTTTTGTATTTTCCCCAATTAAAGTATACAGAATCTTATCCCAAACGGCAAGGAAAATTCCGTGAATGTGTCGCTTAGCGTTTCTCATATTCAAAGGGGAAGGTAACAGGTGCCCCGTTGTTTGACCATGAACGTGCCATCGCAACATCAATCTCCCGGTCCTTACGACCGTTGTAAGCACCATATTCAGGCTCTGTATCGTTGCGGACAGCATCGACGAGACTCATCAGCTCCGATGCAACGGTGATCTCACCGTCACTGAGTGGATAATTTTGCAGTGGATTCTCCCACACCACTTCGGGTTCAATATCAGCAACAAGCGCGGCTAAGGTTTCGTAGCCGTCAACAGTATTCGTTCTACGTGAGATGTTAATGGCACGCTGCTCATCAGCATCTTCATTCAAGATGACGGCATCGTTTCGGAAGCACATCCCTCGTTCCGCATAGAATTTTGAGCCGTTAAAGCCTCGCAGGGGCGAGCCGTAGGAGAGACTACTGAAATTGAAAATCCCAACAGCACCGTCTGCAAACTCAATGACTGCATGTTGCCAATCCTCAGTGTCGCGCTTGGGTTGCCCTTGCCGCCAGACGTGGTCCTGGACATTATATCCTTTTCGGAAGCCGTAAACCTGCACGGGTTCATTGTCAAAACCGATGTAGCTGCGGATAAGCCCGATACCGTGATAGCCGTGCCCTCTGAAGTCATTGTAGGCGACGTTGACCTTGCCGAAGACACCTGCGAGAATCATTTCCCGTTTTATCCGCTCCGTAGGTACCCGGTAATAGTTTTCGTTGACTTCCAATTTTGTGCCGTTCGCCTGTGCGGATGCGATCATCTTGTCTGCCCATCCGAGATCGGTGTCAATCGGTGTTTCAGTGCAATAACTGACACCTCGTTCAGAACAGAGCAAGCCTGGAATATGATTGTTGCTGGGCGTAATCACGATAGCGCAGATATCAGGTTTCACCGTGTCCAGCATCTGCTCAGTGTCTGTGTAAGCAGGGACGTTGTATTTCTCGCCCTGTTCAGTAACACTCTCTTCGCGTGGATCGCAAACTGCGACGAGTTCCAAGTCGTCTGTTAATTTTGAGATAAGGGGAAGGTAGGTTCCTGCACCGCGTCTGCCTGTACCAATATGCGCGATTTTGAGTTTATCCACGGCTTTCCTCCTCGGAGGGATGTTAGTCGGTGCCAGCCTTTATTATTCCACCCAAAAGACATGGCTCCGCTCAAAGAGATCGTCATCTAAGTAGATTTCAACGAACCATTCGCCTGTAATTTCTGGCAGGTCAATGTAAAACCACGTAATTTTATCGCCGGTTGTTGATCTGAGAATCTGCTCCCCTGTCCAGAACGGAGGATCGTCCAAGTCATCCTCTGGCGAGTACCACAAGACTTTAACGGTGTGTGGTTCCGCGATATTTGCCCATAAGATCCATAAAAATACCCGATCATTGACCCCAGCAGAGAAAGTGGTCGTGATACCATCGGGTCTATCCTCAAAGACACTGATTGCCAAAACAGAATCGACAATAGTCGGCTCATCTCGTCCTATATCTGTGACACCACTTCCACCGGAAGAGGTCTCACTACAACCGCTCAAGGCAATTGTTAGCGACAGTAGCACTATCCCGAATATGGAATATGGCGTTGGGAGCAACTTCCTGACGAAGGTGTAGGCTTGATGCACGTGTCTTCTCCTGTGTAGAGCGCGAAACTTCAGTGAGTAATCCAATACAAATTCCAGTTTCTATTGTATCAGTCTGCCGATTTTTTTTGACATACTCCCACAGCTGAAGCAGTGGGATTCTCTAAGAATCCTTCGCTTTTCTGTGTGGATCGTGGGGTATAGACTTCGGATGAAATCTACGAGGGGGGCTTGCGATGGCAAGTCTGACACCCTCTAACCCAAAGGTTGATGCCCCAACCTTAAGTATATTGATCGCAGCGTTGACATCCCGGTGATGTTTTCGCTCGCAACCTGAACATTTCCACTCACGGACATCAAGAGTCATGAACATATCTATTTGTCCGCAGTGGCTACACGTTCTCGAAGTCGGCTCAAATCTATCAATGTAGCAGACTTGCTTGCTGTGCTTTTTCGCTTGGTGCCGCAACTTCAGATGGAACGCATACGGCGCAATATCTGATACTTTGCGTCCCCAGAGACGCTTCATACCTTCAAAAGTAAGCGTCTCAAAACACAGCACATCGTATTGATGCACCAATTGCTTCGCAAGTTTCCAATGATGATTTTCGCGGAGCCGTCTGATTTTACGATGAACACGGGCAACATTCTTGCGTTCTCGGTCTCTATTGTTGCTATCTTTTTGCTTGCTTGACTGCTTCTGTTGGGTTTCCGATTTTAGGTGAGACTGTGCTGTGCTATAGAAGTGAGGCGACTCACGTTGTGTGCCATCCGAACACGTGAACATCGTTTTGATACCGAAGTCGTACCCTGCAGCTTTACCCATCTTGGGTGTCGCTTCGGTTGCGATGTGGTCTGTTACAACGGACATATAGAAGTCGCCAAGTGGGTCTGCTTTAACAGTCACCGTCTTGATACTGCCGAGTATCGGACGACTCAGGTTAAAGCGATACTGATGTTTCATGATACGCACTTTATCGCCATAGATACCAAAACCGAGATCGCCTTCTTCGGGATCAGCAAATGTGAACCCCGATTGGCACATCGTGAAGGAGTAAGGCTTCCGCCATGACCGAAACTTCGGAGGACGTTTGGCAAGACCGTCAAAGAACTTTTCGTAGCCAGCATTCAGACGTTTGAGGATTTCACGGGCTGACCACGTATTGAGTTCTCGCCAATGGGCAAACATTTCAGGATGTGAGTTCTTTAGCACGGTAAACTCGCGCGACATCTCCTTAAAAGACATATAGGGGAGTCCAAGAGCATAGCGCGTGCGTTGCCAACCCAGAAAATAATTCCATATTGTGTGCGCGATCCACGTCTTTCGCTTCAGATTCCGAGTGCGTGGCGCACGAAAGAGTTTGTAATTTGTGGTATACATCGTGTTTCCTTTACATCGTAAAACCAACTTCAAACGGTGTGGTGGCACTCTCATGCGAGAGGCGAAGTCTACCGCCATGATGTAAGGATAGTATACCACATTTTTAGGAAAAATCAAATATTTTTTCATACAGAGGCATGGGCGTTACCGATCGGACCACAAGCTAAAGCATGTGGCTTGTTAGACAATGCCCGTCAAAGAAAAATTGCGGAAAGGGAGTTCCAATTCGGAGATGAACCCTACCAAAGTCTTTGTTGACACACACGGTTTTTGGTGGTAAACTACAACAACAATAGAGGAGCAGCTTATGAGATTTGATACAATCATTGCAGGCGGAAATATTGTCGATGGAACGGGTAAACAGGAGCCGTTTGTTGCGGACATTGGCATTCAGGACGACCAGATTGCCGCGATCGGCGACCTTGCTAAAGCGGAAACAGGACATCGGATTTCAGCGGAGGGACAGGTTGTTTGTCCTGGTTTCGTCGATGTGCACGTGCATTCTGAAATTGCGCTGCTCGGTGGACGCGACCAGTTCGCTGCCGTCAGTCAAGGTGTAACGACGCATTTAGCTGCACCAGATGGCTTCGGATGGGCACCCTTACCACCAGAGCAGGCGAAAGAATTGTGGCACTACACGCAATTCGCTTATGGCGATGCTGAACTGCCACTCAACTGGCAGACACCTGAAGATTATCTCGATATGTTCCACGGGCGAATCCCTGCGAACCTGTGTCCGCAAGTACCGCACTGCGCTGTTCGGCTCGGTGTGATGGGTTGGGATCCTCGTCCAGCAACGAATGATGAACTTTTAGCGATGTCGCGCACAACACATGAATGGTTAGAGGCGGGTGCATGCTGTCTCTGCTTAGGGTTGGATTATCAACCTTCCGCGAATGCCGATTTACACGAACTGGTATATCTATCAAAAATCGCGGCAAGTTATGATGCCATCTACGCAGCGCACATCCGATACCGTATCCTCGGCAGAAAGAAGGCGTGGGAGGAAACGATTGAAATTGCACAACGCGCTGGGATTCCTGTGCATATCTCGCATGAACGGGTAGACGACGAAGTCGCTGATATACTCGAACGTGTTGAGAAAGAACAGATCGATCTGACCTTTGAATCCTATCTCTACCCTGCTGGCATGACACACCTCGCCATGATGCTCCCGATGGAGTATCAGACGGGCGCGCCTGATGATATGTTAGCACATCTGGAAAACCCAGAAGTCAGAGAAAAATCGATCGCACACCTACGAAGTGAATTACGCGACGGCAGTCAGATTGTGGGTTACAACCGTTCCGGTAGGTTTATCGGGATGACGCTCGCTGAAGCTGCTGAAAGCGAAGGTAAGTCTTATGAAGAGTTTGCGTTCGATTTTATTCGTGAAGAAGCCGCGGTCGAAACCTTTGTGATGCCGTGGGCAACAACCCCCGAAGAAAACGAACGCATCCTGAACCGCACGGCAATCCACCCGCGCATGATGATTGCGAGCGATGGCGTTTACAACATTCCACATCCACACCCTCGGAGCTACGGTTGTTTCGTGCAGTATCTCGGCAAATTCGTGCGCGAACGCCAGTTGATCTCGTTGAAAGAAGCTATCTATAAAATGAGCGGTTTTCCAGCAGAACGATTCCGATTGTACGACCGCGGAAGAATTGACCGCGGGCTTGCTGCTGACATCGTTGTGTTTGACCCAGATACCGTTGCAGACCGATCCACTTGGTTTGACCCGGTCCAATCCCCTGTTGGTGTAAACTGGGTGTTCGTTAACGGCGTTTCAGTTGTTGAAGATGGAAACGTGACGGGACAACTGCCGGGCAGAGTGCTGCGTCAACAGCGATAGACAAGATAACGTGGAGGGGAAAACAGTGGATGTGTATGATTTGACGGTTATTGGCGGCGGAAGTGCCGGACTCGTGCTTGCCGTGGCAGGGGCAAAGTTAGGCAAAAAGACCGCGCTTGTGGAGAAACACCGCATTGGTGGCGACTGCCTCTGGACAGGGTGTGTGCCTTCTAAAGCCCTCCTTAAAGCGGCGAAGGTCGCGAATTACATCAGAGATGGTGAGAAATACGGAATTACATCCACCGACGCAACGCCCAACTGGCATCGCGTCATGGCATACGTACGTAGCACCCAACACGTCATAGAAGAGGAACACGACAATCCTGAGCGGTTCCGTGAGATGGGGGTTGATGTTATCTTCGGAAACGGGCATTTTGAATCAAGCGATACTTTCGTTGTAGAAGATGCCGAGAACGGTCAGAAGCGTAACCTCAAAAGCAAAAGGTTCGTGATTAGCACTGGCTCCCGTCCGGTTGCGCCGCCTATACCCAGATTGGAATCTTGTGACTATCTGGACAGCGAAACGATCTGGGAGTTGGAAGAATTTCCTGAACGACTGCTTGTCATCGGTGCGGGTCCCATCGGCGTTGAATTGGGGCAGGCGTTTCATCGACTCGGTGCTGATGTGACGATAGCACAAAGGAGCGGACGCATCTTGACGAAGGAAGACACCGATGTCTCTGAACAGATATTGGGTTATCTCCGCGAGGAAGGAATTACGATCCGACTCAATACGAACATTGCACAGGTTGTGCAACGTCAAGAAGGCATAAGCGTGACCTTCAGCAACGGTGAAAACGAAACGACGGAACAAATCTTTGATAAGCTCCTAATTGCCGCGGGGCGCGCACCGAATGTTGAAGGGTTAGAACTTGATAAAATCGGGGTGCAGGTGGGCACGCGCGGGATCGAAGTAAACAATAAACTCCAAACAAACATCAAAAACATCTATGCCGCAGGCGACGTGATTGGACACTACCTGTTCACACACGTCGCTGCTTTTCAAGCGCAACTACTCATCCGAAACATCTTTTTCCCATTCTCCAAAACGATTAACTATTCTGTTGTGCCGTGGACGACTTTCTGCGACCCGGAGGTTGCTCGCTGTGGTCTAACCGAGACAGAAGCACGCGAGAAATATGGCGATGTCGATGTGTTCACGCTCAATCAGAGCGACGTTGACAGAGCCGTCGCGGAGGGCGAGACGCGCGGTTTCAGCAAAGTTATCGCGAGTCGTTGGAGTGGAAAGATATTGGGAGTACATCTCGTCGGCGCAAATGCGGGAGAAGTTATCCACGAATACGTTCTGGCGATGCAAGAGCGGATTCCATTGCGGAAGTTGAGCGGGATGATCCACGTCTATCCGACGTTTTCAAGCAGCGTCTGGCGCGTGGCAGGCAAATGGTTTTCAGAAAGCACACTGATTCAGACGCTGCGGAGGTTGCTTCCATAACACTACAGCGCGAGCCTCTACACGGACGAAACACCGTGGCGAAGCACACGAGTGCGAAAGAGATTTTATTATAATCCTGTATGGACAGGCACGGATACCTGTCCATACAATAGCGTTCTGAGATTCTTATTGCGCGCCTTCTATTGGCAGTACACCCACTTCCACGTTCCCTACTTTAATCATAATCTGTGCCTCTTTAGACCCTGTTACGATAAAGCCCTCAATAACGAGTTCAGTTTCTATAGGTTGTTCTGTAGAATCGTCTGGAAATGGAAGACCTGCTGGCATTTCTCCGTCATCTCCTTCACCTTCCTCGCCATTCTCTGGAAGCGCGAAGCCCTCTGGCAGCGATAAATCCTCTGGTAATGGGAATCCACCACCAAAAACCGATGGGGTAAGGGTTATTGTAATTAATCCCGCATCCATCTGATCTTCTTCCTTCTGACGGATGAGTTCGTCGAGGTTCCTTGGCAACGGTTTTTCCTCATCATCATCTTCCTCGCCTAAGATTTCATCGAAAACATCGCCGAAGAGTTGTGTGAGTTCTGTGTCGTCAGCCGATTCATCGGCGGCGGAAACCGTGAGATTTGCTTCACCCGTCGGGAAGCCGTCAGGGATGTCAAGTGTAACTTCTCTGTGAATCGTCCGTTCGGCACCGGCAGTACTCCAGTGCGGAAGCAGCACAACCAAAACTGTGAGGCTTTCTCCAGGCATCACTTCAGCGGGAACAATGATTTCGTCGATCTCGGCTTTGGCGATTTGAGGTTTGTCCACGATAGAAATCGACACCGCTTTCAAGGTCGCTTTGCCAGCACTGTTTGTAAGTGTGTCGGTGAACGAATGAATAATTGAACCCATTCCTATGAACACATCTAAAAACGGATTTGAAGAAGCAGTCTGGAACTTTTCTGTATACACAGTTTCGGTTTCTTGAAAGTGAAGTGTCACGGTTCCTTCAACGGTTGCAGCATTCCGCTCCATCCGAATAGCATCCATCGTTATGGCTGCAACAGCCGGAATCGCCCATTCTTGACCATAAGCCACAACGTGATGTTTTTCTATTGCAGTGTTGTTAACTGGATGGTAAGAGAACTTCACTGGAATCATTGCTGGCCCCGGACCGAGCTCCCCTACAATTCCGGGATGTAGGTCTTTCGTTATTGTTCCGATTGGATTTCCAAACTCGGAGACAGATTTAACTGATAGCACCAGTCTGGGCACGATTCCATGTGTTACCGCTCTGTATACGGGTAATGCAGATTTCCCATCAGCGACAAATGGATGACCAAATGCTACAAATTTATTGTCATAAACCTGTGTCACTGTCCCAAAACCAATGATGCTCACAACGTCTCCAGTAGCTATAGCAGCACCAATCATGTCCCCTGCAGAGAGTTTTGTTGTAGCCCTCGCAGGCGGTGCTGCTGGAGCCCCTCCAATATTACCAAGCAATTCAACAAAGTTGAATCTCGAATCGGAAAAGTATGAGGAAAGTTCTTGAACTCTGTGGGGCTGAATCCCTGTAATCATCATAGGTGTTTTGACGGGTGTGTACAAAGAATTAATCGCCAGTGCGGGTGCCGCGGGTGCTCTATCTTCCTCCAGAAACTCACCAAACGTTGGGTGGTTTATGGCTGCCTCCATATAATCAATAGGTGTGACCAAGAACCGATACGGCGGTTTACTATACGAATATGCAAAGGCGAGAGCACCCATAACACGCCCCGGGGGACCAACAGGACTGCCGGACATTCCTGCTGCAACACCCCCTAAAACCTCTGCGGATTCATCAATCAATTCGCACTCGTAGACAGGTGATCCAAGAGGGCCGTTTTTAATGGATCGAAATCGTGCCTGCAGGATAACTTTGCTGGTGCCTTCAAGCACGGTAATGATTTCCAGTGGTGTTTTGCTTGTCAGTTTACCGGCTTCATCCTCATACATGTTTTCCAGCACAACATCTCCGACAAAGCGTGGGGCGTTAAGAACTGATGTTGAATCGTTGGTTATGAGATTTTCAGATTGCGTTTGCTCTTCATCAAGAGAACAGCCAAGTTGGTATAGCATCGCAATAGCAATGCTGACAAAAATGAGAAGACGTTTCACTTTGATTCCTCCAAAAACAAGGGTTTCGTTAATTGTTTTGTTATCGTACACGCTAAATTGGCACCTATTGATGAAATTCGCCAGCCATCCATCTTCGGAACACTTGAACATCTGTAAAATCTTTGAGAATATATCCGATTAATACGGGGTCCTTGAGTGCGATCCAAATAAGTGCATCCTGCTCGTCGTATTCATCAAAGAGTTCTCCAGCGAGCGCAGCATCTGTCAACTCAGTTTTTCGAACGTAAAAGGCGAGTTCGAGGAGAAAGAAAGCGAGCTCCAACCCATTCACAACATTTCGCTTGGCATCTACGAAATGCTTAAATCCTATATTGAATCCAGGACCGTCCACCAACTTCGCGAATTCGTCTTGAAAAGTATCAGGATCTTCGCCATGGTATCCACGGGTCAGAACATGTCTATAGTGTTCTGCGAAAAGATGGGCAGTCGCGGCATCTTCTTCGTCAGGTTTCTCAAGAATCTGCTTCAAAAATGGCATGTATCGCGACGGATGAGACGCTGCGATGTCCCAGAACGCATCATAAGTTTGATATCGATCTTCTAACGGATGGGTACGTCTGAGGAAGTCTAAGTAGGTTTTGGACGCGACGAGTCGCCGGAGCGTTCTGAAATCGTCATCTAAAATGTTCCCCGGGTTCTCCCGCTTGAGTTGCTCAAACGTCTCTTCGGGCGTTGGCGGTCGTGCGACCGGCTCAATACGGCTTTCTGTGTTGATGTCTTCTCTTTGGGGTTTTAGCGTGCTTGGGTCGGGACTGGATTGACACGCGAAAAATAGCGAGATCCCCAAAAAGAGACAAATTTGCAGTCGGTTGAAAAAGTGTTGACATTCAAAGTATCGCATGTTCGTTATATCCTCCGAAGGTTAGGATGTACCAGAGGGTACTGACCGTAATACGCTGCCTGCAATATCGTCAGACTGCAGATGTGTGTCACTTTTTTATATTAGTCTTATGGCAGCATCCACCAGGAGGCGATTTCGCTAAATTCTCCATCAACCCATCTCCTGAACACCTGCACGTCTGTAAAATCTTTGAGGACATATCCGAGGCTCACCGGTTCTTGGAGTGCGACCCGTAAAAAGCCTTTTTGAACGCCATGTTCAACAAAAAGTGCCTGTATTTTTGCCCGATCTTCCTCTTGCAGGTCCTCGACCAGAATCAGATGATATGCCAAAATTTTTACCCAAAGAAGAAAGTTTACGCCTTCGGCATCAAAAAGGCGTTGCTCCAGCCAACTGTTCACAGGCTCATTCATCATCATATCGACAGTACTTTCACGTCCTTGGTTCTCACCGTGATACATGCGGACATTCAGGGTGCGATGATGCAAAGCCATATAACGAAGGATATCAACATCCTCTGCAGTAGGAGCAGGACGGGGCGGCTTAAGATGAGTGTTCAAAAGTTCCACGTACGGCTCCTCATCTGCAGATGCCAACGCCCAAAACCCATCAAAATTCTGAAACTGATTTTCCTGCGGATAGGTCCGTTTCAAGAATGCTAAATAAGTTTCTGAGTTGATGATTTCTTGAATCCTTGTGAAGTCGTCATCTAAAATGTTGCCGGGAAATTCCTGGCGCAACTGCGCCGTCATCTCCGCCATTGTAGGGGGCCTTTGCATCGGTGCCATTGGTGCTGCGTCAACAAATTGCGGTGCGGATTCCATCGCCAAGACATTTTTCTGTACATCCGCCAGCACCTCTGCCACCATTCCTCTTGTGATGGGTTGTGTCGTTGTTTCTATTGGGGCTAACGCGTTGCGGTTTTGGGGTTCCGAACAGCCGCAAATCGCTGCACATCCGAGAAGGACACAAAACGTCAATAGATTGAACAGACACTGATATCGAGATCGAAAGTATACCATGCTTTTTCTCCTTAAACGGAATAGATGAGAAGGTATCCGATTTTACTATAAAATGAGCCTCTGCCCTCTAATATGGCGAGGTTACAAACCTCGCCAGCGGCGGTGGGATCATCTTTTCGGATTTTACTATACAATGAGCCTCTGCCCTCTAATGTTGTCGTGAAATTGCTATCTAATTTACTTTTGTCCCAAAATTGATCGACCTTCAGTCACTCTTTAATGATACAATTTAAGGGGCAAAAGGGTGCATAATGGGAAAAAAATTGGAAAAACTGAATCAGGATGGCAAGGAAATGAGCCGGTTTTCATGAACTCCTTCTATCAATATCAATCATTTTCTTTTTTCAGGGAGGCATGAAACAGCCCGCTCCGCTTGGTAGCGATATAAAGTCTATCACCATCGATGGCAATGGAGATGACTTTGTTTGGCACCTCTGGCAAGATTTGTTCCCATTTTTCCCGGTTATCCAATTGATAGACCCCTGCATCACCAGCCCCATAAATCGTCGTGCCGACGACAGCAATGCTATCTATAATAGTGCGGGTCCCAGCTTTATCAGTTAGCGTGTGCCAGTTTTCACCGTCTGCTGATGTTAAGACACCTGCGTCTGTAGCGACATGAACCGTGGAACCGGCGAAAACTATTTCGTTGAAATGCTTAAATTGGAACGGCAGCGTTGCAGTGAGGTCTTTCCATGTATTACCACTATCAAAAGATCGAAAGAGATGTCCATCGCGTTTGCCAACGTAGACGGTTTCGCCTGAAACAGCGAGAATGAAACGATTGGGATCCTCCTCGTTAGGACGCTCATAGATGTCTACCAGTCCAGTGTCGAACCATTCAGGTTCGCCGCGCCTCCAGCGCAGGAGCCGTCCTTGATACGTCCCTTGATACGTCACATAGAATGCATCGCCGCTGACCGCAAGTTCGCGAGGAATACCTTGCCGATTTGTATTTGTCGAGCTACTGGCTTTTTCAGGATCGTTAGCGGAATTGTCTGCCATATTTTCTGTGGGTACTTTCTCTGATGTCTGTATAGAGAGATTCTCACCAAAAGCAGGGATATCTTGAATAAGAACCAATGTCCTGCCACTGAAAGAGAGACGGAAAATGCGCAGCGCACCTTCCACACCTAAGATGGGTGTGATGCCGTAAAGCACACCGTCAGAAACCGTCATTTTTGGAAAACCCAACGCCCCTCCAGCGTCCAATCCATCTACCGATTTTGGTAATTCATTAGGACCGAAGCCCAAGGTTTTCCACGACCTGCCACCATCAATGGATCTGGCGATATCCACACCGGTATTTATATAGAGCGCGTTTTTAAATGCCACCACATTAAAGATTCTGGACCCTACCATCCCTGCTATAAATGGATGCCACGATTCACCGCTATCGGTTGAACGGGTAAGTCCAAGAAGCCCGGCTTTGAACAGCGTATTTTCGTCCACCCCGACAGCCGGTAATACACTCAGCATCATCGAATTCATCATCGAATTGAAGTCTAACGTGTTGGTTTCGGGGTTCGTCCATGTTTTTCCGCGGTCAGTTGATCGGAATTGGAACCCGATATATCCGAGTGCCCAGAGCGTTTCTCCAGCAGTTAGGACTTTAACCCCTGGTGACATCTTTAGGAGGATTGGTTTATTCATGGGTGTTATGTCAGTCCACGAATCGCCCAAATCGGTTGAACGAAAAATTTCCCACATAGACTCGACGGATAGCGTTTCTCTCTTAGAGGCTTCCAATTCGGGACCTGTCCCGACATAGAGGTCGTTTTCAGAAACTGCCAAAGAATGGGTAACTTTAGTGGTATTCAGTGGCAATTTTTCCCAGGTGCCACTTGCAAAATTACGTTTTGGATTGATACGGTAGAGTCCCTGATTTGTGCCTACAAACACGGTGTTTTTAAGGGTAGCGACCGCGAAGATCCTTACTTTCGCCACTTCGTCATTCAATAAAGTCCACTGCTTTCCCATATCTTCAGATCGAAAAATACCTCCGTCTTGAAGCGCGAGGTACAATGCTTCATCCGTTATCGCTAATCCGACAGCAGTTCCTTTTGGACGTGTCCCAAGCGACTCCCACGACGCTGCTCTATCGATAGAAATAAATACCTCATCAACAGAAACAAGATAGAGCGTGCCGTTTTTCTCTGCCATCGGTGTCATACTGTCCCTGTTGAAAGCTGTAGACAGATTAACAGCGGAAGGCGGACTGACGAGCGTCCACGCAGATGCATTTCGTGTCAATCTGTAGATACCGGGAACTGAAACGGCGTAGGTAGTGCCTTCTGAACTTACGAATAAGCCCGATATCAGACCCCCTCCCGGACCGCTTGCTTGTCTCCACTGCTGCTTCATTGTCTCGGGTACTTCCTTCTCTATCTGCGCGACAGCAGGCACAACAGGTTCCGAAACTTGTGGACCAGCACCTCTGCTCCTACCGGTCGTATCAAAACGTCCGGCTTGGTTCCGTAAATCCGGCTCCGCTTGTGTATCAAGGACAACAGGAGCGTCAATGATTTCAACAGTAATTTCCGATTGGGCGTTCAAGTTGTAAGGCTTTTGAAAGCGGGCAAGGTATTGAGACCCGACACCGATCATTAGCAATATGAAGACGGCAGCTGTACCAAAAGCCACCCACGGTAGCAGCGGTTTCCCAACCGGCGGCGATGCGGGTTTCAGGTCAGCAACCTGCCGCATAATACCCTCAATGAAATCGTTAGACAATTGGACGCTACCGAGTGTCTCACGAACTAAGAGTTCTTCTTCTTGTAAACGCTCTCGTGCCCGGCGCAGCCGACTCTTAATGGTATTCACTGACACACCTAAGAATTTGCCAATCTCTTTCGTTGTCATTTCACCGAGATAGTGGAGTGTCACCACCGTGCGTTCACTCTCCGGCAGCTTTTCCAGAAGTTCTTTGACGATTTCGCGGCGATGTTCCATAACTTCCATCTCCCGTTGATCCGATACATGACGTTTATAAGAAGATTCCTCTATCTCCGTTACGGATGTGTCCTCCAGGGATTGCATCGCAGGTTTTCTGCTTTGATGCCATCTCTTGCAAAGATTACTCGCAATAACATAAAGCCATCCAGCAAACTGGTTGGGATTCCTTAGCGTAGCGAGGTTTTTGTATGCTTGGAGGAAGGCATCTTGGGCAATTTCTTCAGCGATGTGAAAATCCCCAATCTTCCGCCACGCAAGCGCGTGAACGCTCTTTTGGTACTTCCGGACCAAAGCAGTGAATGCCTCCTCATCACCTGCTAAAACTCTGTGAATCAGTTGAATATCGTCTTCCACCATCAGAACTCCATGATTAATGAACGGACGCGGTTGTGTATGCACTAATTACTTGGACATTGTAGAAGGGCGAGGATACTACGAAGAAATACCCAAGCAAAAACTCCCTCGCCAGCGGCGATGAGCGTTTGCTTCCCTGAAAACCCATCTACATGTTTCGATCTTTACTATAAATTGTCCAAACTTTAGTATTCAATTATTAATGATACAATTTTAAGGGGAAAAGGGTGCATAATTTGAAAAAAATTTAAAAAATCTGATACGCGTGGAATTTGGACAAATTCCACTAAGGTAAGTTGGGCAGGTGTAGTCCTTGGAAGTATGCATTAAATGTAGGAACAAAAAATTACTGATTTTTCACTGCTCCCCACGTTGTTGTTAACAACTTTGGTTGCGGTGAAACCGGCAATGCGACGGCTGGATCAAACCAATCCGCCAAGGAATTTGCTTGAAACCCATCTAACCCAACGACATGGGTAAGTTGTATTGGCGTACGACTTCTTAAGTCAATTTTGAAAAGTTGGAGGTGATCATCAATTTCCTGCGTATAGATAAGTGCATCATCCCGCGGCGACCAAACCGGATCCCTGGCTTGTGCTCCCGCTTCGTCAACAATCTGTTGAAGTCCTGTGCCATCTCTATTCGCAATGTAGATTGTCCCTTTGTCCCGTACATCTTGCACATCCACCTCAGCGAAATCAATACCTTGATTCTGAGCCCGTTTCAACTTTTCTTTCCAGAAATCATGTTTGAGCCAGAAAAAAGCGAGTTTGGTGCCGGATGAGGACCAAGCAGCCCTATACATAAACGGATGATGATTTGGAAGGAAAGTCTCTTCTACACGTGTTCGGATGTGAAAAAAATGAACTTGATAGAGACGACGAATAATCCATAGATTGGGTGCCAGCATTTCATGTTTTTTACCCAGCGAGACAAAGGCTATCTCCGTCCCGCCAGGGGACCAGCTGGGTGAACGCCCGACCGCTATCCGCTGTTCCTTTTTGCCAGCTATTTCGGCGGTATAGATAAACCACGCAGCACCATCAAGTTGCTCATAAGCAATCTGTTTTCCATCTGGAGACCATGTTGGGTGTGCTCTATGTGCGGATTTCCCGAAAATTTTTCGTACATTTCCACCATCTGCGTCCATTAGATATAGGTCTCGCACGCCATCACGGTCTGATACGAAAAGGATATGCTCCCCTGTAGGCGACCAGACCGGATAAACATCCTCTGCTGGATGGTTGGTAATATTGACCTGTTGACTTCCATCGGGATTCATCAAGTAAATCTCGCGATTTCCATCACGAAATGACGCGAATACAATCTTCGCTGTATCTGGTGCTTTGCCAAAAACTGAAGGAATGCTCACGCATAACAATACTATACTGAATAGAAGAAAAATAGTCGATAGGCTTTGTATAGGTTTCATCACAAATTTCTCCGGCAATGGGTCAACTACTTGGAAGCAGCTTCTGATTGCTTGAGTTTGCCCCAAAGAGTCGCTTGCTTCTCCGCACTCGGTGATACTGGCAGCGACGCTGTTGGAACCCAACTCATATAACGAGCACCCATTCCTTTCGTCGCTTCAATCGGTTCGTCTTGCCCATCCGCTGCTGTATTTACGATCCTAACGACTCCGTTCGCAAAGAGTTGTGCTATGTGACCGTTTGGCTGTGTCAGAATATAGGCGATCCATTTGCCACTCGGCGACCACACAAGTTCCCGGATAACTGTTCCTTCTTCCGACTTTGTGAGTTGCCGTGTGTTTTGTCCATCTACGTCAATGACATCAATCCTGTAAATCACTCTTCCATCTTCAAGACCCGCTGTGATAAAAGCGATCTGTTTGCCATCCGGGGACCATGTGCAGTTAATGAAGACCGTACCTGCCTCTCCGAGGTGCCGGACGTTTCCCCCTTCAGCATCCATCACAAAGAGGGTGCCATGAGAAACAAAGGCGATCCATCGGCTATCCGGAGACCAAGCGGGTTCGTAACATCCTCCTTTTTTCGTCAATTGCTTGACATTTTCGCCATCTACATCCATTTTGTAGATGTCCCTGTCCTCGGCACGCTCGGAGGTGAATGCGATCCATTTCCCACTCGGAGACCAAGCGGGCCACTCATTTTTATCACCATCGAAAGTCAACTGACGGTGTGCATGCCTTCTCACATTCGTGCTTATCTCCATCAGATGAATCTGACACTTCGCGTTTCGGCACGCTTCATAGGCAATTGAACGTTGATCAGGAGACCAAGTAAAGGTGTACAGATGTCCCGGTTCTGTCCTCAACTTTTGGAGGACCTCCCCTTGGGTATTCATGAGGATGATAGGACGGTCTTCGTCCGTCGTGGAAATAAAAGAGAGAACATCACGCTCATCCGTCCATCCGCTGCTAACAAACGCGAAAGACCCTATCAACAATACCATCCCGAATATCAGGTAAATGAGTAAGCGTTTCATATTTCCTTCTATCCCAGTTTCCGAATAATACTAAACTTTGGACAATTTTAGAAAATCCTCGTGTGATAGGTTGGATTAATTAAAAATTTCCAATAGATTCACACGCCCTTTCAGCGGCTAACACCTTTGGCTCTACTGTAACGGGGGAACAGTATACTGCTCAACCAACATATTTTCTAACAAAGTAGAGTATACTTGGTTTAAATCCCTGAATTTGAGCCGTACGTTTGTAAAGCAGGGACTGCTGACCAATTCCTCTATCTGTGCCTCGGTAAGGTTCCCTGATACCAGAATGGGAATTTCTGCTAAGCATCCGTTGATAAGCTCATCAAGTAATGCTGAGGAAGCACCATCCCGAACCTCACCCGCTAATGATTTGCCTGTATCAAAAGCGATTTCATCGGGCAGACTATTTAAAGCATGAACCCCAATTAACGCCCGAACTTCAGGATTTACCTGCAATACTGCAGCCTTAACATCCGAAAGCGGCATTCCCTCAAGGATAGCCGACAGGTCGTCCACAGTGACAACCGAAGGATTTAAGACATCTTGTGCCTCAATTGCGGTATCGCAGGATGTCAACATAAAAGGCAGGGTTACGACTACACTTGCAACCACGAACATAACTGGTGTTAAATTTCTCATGTCATCCTCCTTCTTTAGGCGAATTCTACAGCAGAATGACGGTTAGCAAAATAGCTATCAGCCATCGGAAACCGTCAGTGATTAGTAGTAGTCTGTCACATTTATATTGCTGGATATAATTTGTTGAGTTTGATGCGTG
>JAPPBX010000050.1 GCA_026702755.1 Candidatus Poribacteria bacterium
CCAAGGACACCGCCCTTTCACGGCGGCGACACGAGTTCAAATCTCGTCGGGGGTATTAACGCAGAAAAAAAACAAGCCTCGCTCTTCACGGGGCTTGTCTTTTTTTAACCACTTGCTGAGTGAAGCAGTCAGAGAGTTATATTCACCTACTCAGAACACCAATGACTTTCAGGATTAAGACTGAATTTGAAAATTGCAATCTCTACTGAAAATACGCTGCGTTTATATCTATGAAATGCTCCCATTCTTCCGGCACGTCTTCTTCCATGAAAATCGCCTCGACAGGACATTCGGGCGTACACACATTGCAATCAATGCATTCTTCGGGATGAATATAAAGTTGATTCACTGCTTCATACTCGTCGGGTGACTCGTCCGCATGTGGATAAATGCAATCCACGGGACATACGTCAGCACACGCGCTGTCTTTTACGTCGATACAGGGCTCACAAATTACATAAGCCATTTGAAAATCTTCCTTTTGTTTTTTTGAGTTTTGAGGTTGGCATTAGATATGCCAACCCGGTGCTATTTACTGAAAATATTCAGCGTTTATATCTATGAAATGTTCCCACTCTTCTGGCACATCCTCTTCCATGAAAATCGCCTCAACGGGACATACCGGTTCACATACACCACAGTCGATGCATTCTTCGGGGTCAATATAGAGCTGATTTACCGTTTCATATTCATCGGATGCGTCAGTCGGGTGTGGGTGAATGCAATCCACGGGACATACGTCTACACAAGCGTTATCTTTCACGTCAATGCAGGGTTCGCAAATTACGTACGTCATCTTATTTATCTCCTTTTTATCTATTTGTTTTTATTGTGCACGCTGCCAATGTTAATTTAAGGCGTGCTAATCTGATGCTATTTTTGGTAAAATTCATAATTATTTCAACATTACCGGAAGGCGAGGATACAATCCTCGCCAGCGGCGGTGAGGGTTCCCTTTACTGAAAAACTGTCTACATATTTTCGGATTTTACTGTTATTTTCAAACTATGGTAGGGCGGTAGTTATTCTTGCAGTCGTCCAGTGGATTTCTGTATCCAACCCGGGCTTTATATATCCGTAAGAGCCTTGGACGTACGGGATGCCCACCATGGTCTCCAATCTATAGGTGAGCTCCTTTGCCTCTGCGATATCCACCTTGTCCTCTTCGCGCTTTTGTAGTTTAAAGCCGTGATGGAGCAATCTCACTTGTAATCCATGTCCTTTTAAGGCATCTGCGAGGCGATTCGCCAACGCTTCAAACTGCGGGAATTGGATCTCGACGGTGTTTTCTTCTTGCCATAGACTAAAGCCGTTGTGGCGTACGGGAACATCCAAGCCTTTCTCTTTTAATAAAGCTTCCAGTTTCAGCATATCGTCGCAACGATAGTCCACCCCTTCATCTACGAGGATTTCCAATTGAAAACCGTCGTCGTCGACTTTCAAAGGTAGTGCTTGTTCAATGACTAAGGATTCCAAAATTTCCTTAACTTCTGGGACCCGGTGCATGTCGGAGGCGAGACGAGTTGTCGCTTCATCCCTCTCAGACACAGATCTCCCTACGGAGATACCGTGACTCAGGATTTCTCCATCCATCCACTGCTTTACTACTTCGTCCATACGCTCCTGAGTCAAGCCGTCTGACTTTTCGCTAACCAATAACGGACCGCTATTGGAGGCTCTGAGCGGCAGATCGAGTTCGGTAATTAGGGTGTCTAATAATTCTTTCACATCATCTGGACGCATGAGTTTTTCTCCTTTTCAGGACTTACACAACCCTTTGCTGGCGGAGGTTTGTAACCTCGCCAGATGCATGTAATGTATAAGGATTGGTGGAAAATCGCGTAAGTTCTACTTTTCTAAAATTAAGTTTTTATTCTGTTATAGTTTGTTCCATTGTGACTTAACGCCGTGGGAAACGCCACAAAGAGACACAAATACTTGCACTCGTCCAACTTGTATCCGAGGCTTCATCACGGTTTGCGTATTCATAAGCATTCAGCACATAATTGATGCCGAATGTCGTATCTATCTGTTCCGCCCACTTTTTGACCTGTGAGAGAGGTATCCCAGTTTCTGCACTCTTTTCAAGTTGAAACCCCCGATGGAACATTTTTGCTTTTACACCTCTCTCTTTTAGCAAAACCTTGAATCGACTTGCAACGCCTTCAAGTTGTGATACCGTAATCGCGCTTCCGTCTCTTTTGTCTAATCGAAATCCGCCGTGTAAGATTTTAACAGGATAGTGTGTTGCGTCATCCTCCGCCAAAGTAATCAACCGGAAACCACAGTCGGTGAAACGGACAGGTAGTTTTTGTTCCCTTATGACGGATTCAAGAAATGATTCAACCACTAAGGATTCTGGTAATTCCTTGGCAGGAGAGACAGAATCAGTTCTCGTATAGAACTCCATAATTTCTGCTCGTCCCGGCGGGCGTTCATGAATTTTTCCATCTGTATTCCATTGGTGGATGACATCTTTAATACGTGCCTCCACTGTCGAATCCAATGCGCGTAAATCTTGGGAGGGTGCCATATCAACAACATCAATGGGGAGACATTTCTCCACGATTAGGGTCTTCAGTAATTCCTTGGCATCCGTTGGTGTCATATTAATATCTCCTTCTGATGGATTAAGAATGTAAATCAGCAGATAAGGTTACATAAAAAACAAATTTTTTCCGATGCCGTCCAGCTTTTAACCTTTATCGCGAAATATATGATCAAATTCGCCGGGATATTCCGCTTTCATCCAAGCGACCAACTTCTGTTTTGCTCGATGCAGCCGCACCTTGGTTGCTGATGGACTAATATTCAATGTTTTCGCAATTTCTCCGAGCGTCATGTTGTTGAGTCTGAGCTCAAACGCGCGCCGTTCTGATTCGGGCAGCCGCTGCGCCAAAACACGGACGATTTCCAGCTGCTCTTCAGCGATTATTGATTCTATGGGAGAACGATGCTCAGGTTCTATCGTGTAGGTTTCAAAGATTTCATCAATCGGAGCTGTCTCAATACTTCTTCGGTTTTCTCTGATGTGCGTTGCGATGAGTTGCTTTGCTATGCTAAACATCCAACTCGAAAATTTTTTGCGATCCCGAAGGGTGCCGAGGTGAGCATGCACTCTAATAAACGTCTCTTGCATCAAGTCCTGCGCGGTTTCCCAACTGCCAACGCGCCTATAGAAAAAATTGAGAAGCGACATTTCGTAACGGTGATAGAGGATTTCAAAGGCACCCTCATTCTCATCATCTAAACTTTGATGTACTAACTCTTCATCGCGCGATTTATCCATTGCCATCACATCCTGTTTTTGAATCGCCACCTATAGTAAAATCCGAAAAGATATACAGCATATCTCATAAATACCAGTATGTCAGTACCTAAACTGCATTATAGGTTAAGAATGCAAATCCTTTGAAAAGGTTACATAAAAACGGATGTCCAATCCTGATTCTTTTTCCCAGCTGCTAATTACCATTCTTTTCTATTTTATGCTACAATTTCATCAAACCGCTCAAGTAAATACACTATATGAACCATACTCGCATCACCCTTTCGATTTTGTTCCTCTTTTTCTGTGCCACGACTGGCATCTGTCAAACGCCAAACAGTACTTCTGTCCACGGCACACTCGTAGATGCCGAAAACGGGCACCCAATTGCCGATGTCCTTGTGCGTGTTGCTCCTGAGGAGATCGGGCGTGTTTACCCAGACCGAGAGTTCGCACACGCAACGGCGACAGATGCTAAAGGGGCATTCTCACTGACGATTCCTAATGAACCGCGAAACTATTACGCTTTTTCACTCATGGCACTCCATCCCAAGTATCAGGCAAAACTCTTACGACAGGAGATACTTCCCCAAAAAAGTAGGTATGATTTAGGAGAGATTGTGCTGAGGCGCGCTTTGTCTCTGCGAGGTAACGTATCCGATGCCAAAAATGCCGAAGGGCTCGTCGTCAATCTAAGGATGCACAATAAGTCGGCGGATTTTTTTCGCGCCGCCGCGCCGATTGAACACGCAGCGAAAACTGACACTACAGGTGATTTCCACTTTGCCGACCTCTATCCAATTGAATACACCTTGACAGTTTCTCGGAATGATGTTATTATAGCGTATGTGGCATCTATTAACCCACAAAAGCAGGCACAGATTTCTGTTCGTGTCCCAAAACTGGATACATTACGCGGCAGTGTTGCGGACGAGCAAGAACGTCCAATAGTGGGAGCACAGATTTACACGACCCGGCATAGTGAAACGCCGGAGGGGCACGGTGCGATCCTCGCAGCGACACAGACAGATGACGCAGGCAACTTTCAGATACAGGTGTTAGAAACCGAGGCGCGATTTCTCTCGCTTGAGGTTCGTAAAAGCGGCTACTTTTCAAGAGTCTATGAGAACGTGGATATCGGAAAGATGCCGTCTGTTATCCCGCTTGAAAAAGGAATTACTTTTAAAGGTCGCGTTATCCTGCTGTCAGATGTCCCATCGGATGCGCAATACAGCGTGAAGGTATTCCCCGCATACACAGAGATGGAATCCAGTTTGAATCCGTTGGCTTTACACAAACCACTTTTATCAAAATCCTTTCCTGTGACAACATCTACGTTTATCATGGACGGGCTTTTTTCGGAAAAATATACGTTTTATATCATTGGGAACGGTATTTCGGCAACCCGCATTGATGTGGATGCCTCGTTGGATTCCGAAGAGGTTCTTGTGGTAGTGGATCGTCCTGTGGCAGTGCTACAGGGGCAGGTGCTCTGGGCAGATACAGGCGAACCTGTTCGCAATGCTGTTGTCTCTCGTTCATGGTATCCATGGGAGTTGTATCCCCACGATATATCAATGACACTGGATCGGTTTGAAACAGAAACGGACGCTGCGGGTAGATTCACATTCGACAATTTAACAGAGGTTCGTTATCAACTCTATATCCGTGCTGTCCATACGGCATTTGAAGAGACCACAGAACGTTATCAACGAACGCTTGTTCACAAACAAATTGAAATTCCCGCTTGTGGTACTGGATACCGCATTTATTTAGGCAGTCGAGATGGTACTCCGTTTGCAAAGTAGTCGGTACACTCCGTGTGCCGTTTATCGAACAGCACTAATTCTAATCGCCACGCTCCAGTTTCCTGTTTTTCTTGCAAGTGCTGGCTTGCACGGCACCCTCAAAGACGCGGAAAGAATCATCCTTCGGGAGGTTGCTCTTCCTGAAGCGGCTGGCAGTTATTACCGGACACCCGGCAAATTTGTAGCATCCGAAGACGGAAACCGCTGGTTTGGACCGGAAATCGACAGCCGGGTGCTTTGTCCTATGATCGCTCACCCATTTAATGCAGCTGGATTTTTTGATATTATCTATACCAGAGAGGATGCCATGGTCTGGCCCTCTTCAACGCCAGGAAAAGTGTGGTGGTACCGAAAGCAAGAATGGCGTTTCGCAACCGCCGATACGCCTTGGGGCACGGACACTGTCCACATCATCCTCGTATCCGAAATCGGCTGGACAGACATCGACGCAGCGAATAGTGTCACCGGATTCCCTTGGAGCGGTTTCGAGACACATTGGCGCGATGGAGATGTCGTAAAATCCGAGTCAGAAGTAACCGGCTATTATCCATACAAGCATGCCGGTAAGAGATACCTCGCACCGAAGTACCACAAAATTGGAACTGTGAATTACATCTGCGCAACTGGACAAGGACAGTATAACATAAAGATACTAAGCCACACCGAAGGACACTTTATGGAGCCGATGTCTCGTCCCGAATTCAACACGCTCAGCCGTCGCGAAAGGCGTACAAATAACTGGTACGATTGCATACCGCTAAAATAATAAGGCACTCGCGATATGAAAAACATCGCACACACTTTAAAAGTGCTTATCACTATCTATGCCTTTCTTCTTTTGCAAGCGGATACGCATGCCGCTTTTTGGGAAGACCATTTTGAAAAAGCGTCAAAAGGTGACTGGCAACACGTCGGAAACGATTCTGTCTGGACGGTTGAAGACGGATTTTTAAGGGCAGAAATTCGGGCGCAAGAGCAGTGGAGCACTGTATTTGAACGCTACCAATTCATCGCCTATCCTGGACCTTATGACGACTTTACGATTACGCTCAAAACCGCTGGGGCAACGCAGGCTCGGTTCGGTATTGCACTCGCAAAGCATTTCCGAAACCCGGTGACCGAAATAGAGGAGGATGGCTTCTACCTCTTTTTCACGAACGATATGCAAGCCTCAAGAAACGGCAGCGTGTTTATTGGACCCGGGCAACGCTGGAACACAGACGAACTTCAGCAGATGGAATTGCACTTCAATAGCGGTAGGTTTCAACTGCACGCGGATGGGGAACCACGTCTCGATTTTCGGGATGCGAACTTCACTCACATTGATACGATTGCTTTCGTGCTTGCTGGATTTGTCACGGAGGATGTTACTATAGGTCGCGCGTGGGTGGACGCATTCACGATTGACGGGCTCGCCGTCACACCAAGGCGGAGATTAGCGACAACATGGGCACGTTTAAAGAAAGGGTCTGACCCCTAATCACTGACAGCATACTTATGAGAAAACGAACATTGCCAAAAAACTTGGATCTGATTTTCGACGCGTTTTTACTCATGGTGGTCCTTTCCATCGGGTTTTGGAACACTTACGCGAAAGCACGATTGAATCCCGGAGAACGTGCCCAACCCGCGAATTCGGGATTTTATTATAGAACTCCCGGCGTAAATGGAACATGGTTTGGACCTGAGGTAAACTCTCTCACTCTCTGTGCCGGTGTACATAACCCTTATAACAACAGAGGTCGGTTCGACATCGTAGAAACCATTGAAAATGCGACGGTTTCCGCTTCACGCATTCGAGGGGCACTACATTGGTATCGCGGCCAACAGTGGCGTTTCAGCACAAACGATACACCGTGGGGCACAAACTTCTCCTACATTACACTCCGCGACGATTTGGGGTGGAGCGAAATTAGTGCTGGCGGTGGAACAACAGGATATCCATGGAGCGGTATCGAACGGCACTGGCGAGACGGGAACATTATCCGTGCACAAGCCTTTGTCATGGGTTGGCGGCGATATGCGCGCGGCGCGGAACGGTGGATCTGTCCAATGTATTACAAGATCGGTGGTTGGGAGGGAGAAACCCTTGAAGTTAACTGCAAAACCCTCAGAACATGGTTTCCGCCTGACTGGAATGTTCTGAGGCAGAGAGATGGTGACTTCGGTCCACCAATTGAGCGAAAACCAGGGGTCCTGAGTCGAAAAGGAAAGAAAACGCAGCAGTGGTACGATTGCATAAGAATCAATTAACCGGTGTATCCGTATGTGTGAACTGAATCTCCACACTAACGAATTAGGTTGAATCATGCCAAACAGAGACGCAATAATCCTTATATTTATCTACACTTTCATCGGCTGTACGTTCTTTGCATCCGCTGAGGTTTGGCACGACGATTTTGATGTTGAAAGTCCTACAGCATGGCGGATTGCCGGAAATGATTCGCTTTGGAAAATAAGCGATGGTTTCCTACGCGCAGAGGTTAAACGGGAATGGGAGGTAGGATATGAACTCTTTGAATTCACGGCACTCCCGCCACCCTATAGGAATTTCACAGTCACGATAAACGACTTCGGCGGTGACAAGACGCGTTTTGGTTTCTGTGTAGGACGACGTTTTCCCGATACGCCGGAAGAAGACCCGTTCTTCTATGTGTTTTTTCCAGACGAAATTAGGGCGAGACGTTTTGATGGCAAAGGGAGCAGCCACCCTTTTCGGTTCCGACTTTCCAGAGAGCCACGTATCCGCTGGGAAACCGATGTCCTTACAGAGATGAAACTGTATTTTAATTCAGGGCACTTTGCATTGTTCGCAGATGGTGAATTTCGCACTGCATTTCAGGATGCCAATTTCGATAAAATTGAGATCCTCGGCTTCGTCATGGAGGGTATTAATATCGCAAATGAGTGGGTTGGCGAAGGATGGGCTGATTCTTTCACCATTTCCGGATTAAACCTCACCCCAGAAGTCAAATCAACCTTAACGTGGGGTCAACTCAAGATCAGATGAATAAAGCAGTCCGATTTAAGGCATTACCTCTTTCACACAACGAAACCCGAAAAGTGTATACGTAATTCTGGGCGTATCCCTATCTCGGTAGGACACCCGCAGATACGGTGCCGAATAAAACCAAGAACCGCCACGCAACACGCGGGATGACTTAATAGTGGTAAAGTTGTCTATCAAATTGGATATACTTTCGGCACCGACAATCGGATTACGACGGGGTGAACTCGTATAAACATGGCTATCATACGCATCTAAACACCATTCCCACACATTCCCTGTCATATCGTAGAGTCCATACTCGTTAGGTGGATAACTCCCAACAGGCATGGTATCTTTAACATCTACATGGTAATTCGCCTTGCTTGCATCAATCGAATTGCCCCAAGGATACTTCTGCCCTACTAAACCGCCGCGCGCCGCTTTCTCCCATTCTGCCTCCGTAGGTAGCCGTTTCCCCGCCCACGCAGCATACGCCATCGCACCGTACCAACTTATTTCGATAGCTGGGTGTTTCTCATACCCCACTTTCGCCTGATAACGGCCATCAACATATTCAATATGAGCATCTGAATCCTTAAGGTCAAACCATTTGATTGCTCCATCAACATGTTTCCCTTTAGCGTTAAGAAACGCCGCATATTCTGCATTCGTTACCTCATACTTGTCCATGTAGAAAGCCTTAAGGTAAACCGTATGCACTGGCTGTTCGTCGCTACCCGCTTCCGCATCGTTGCTTCCCATCTGGAATTCGCCCGCAGGAATTAGCACCATCCCCGGAGGTACAACACGGGGCCCTAGATCCGTGTCCGCAGAGCCCATCATCGTAAATCCGAAACACATCACGAGAGTTATACAAACAAAATGGATTTTCTGATTATTAAAAAACGATTTTTTCATAAAGGATCCCACCTTCAAAAAGATTAGGACTTACGCAATTTTCCCATGAGACTCCACGCATTATGTGCTGCAGGCAAGGTTTCTAAAAAGAAAAAAGTTGTCTATTTTGTAAAAAGTGCTATGATACTCATGAAAGAATTTCTTTTGGCTAAAACTTGATGACTTCATTATAACGTGAGTTTGAAAAAAGTTTATATGTTAGAAAAGCACGGGTAAATCGTTGCGCCCTTGAAGTTCGGAGAGATTCACCGAGGGTTTGTTCTCCAAAAGCTGATACGCAATCAAGGAAACCGAAATAACATTGGCTCGAAAAAGGAGATACCGCTTTGTGAAGTTTTGCGTGGCCCGTTGTGTCAGAAGTTTCATATTTTCACATCTGTTAATGTATATGGTATCACAAATTTCGGTATTAATCAAATTAAAAGTGCGATAAAGTCAATTATTATAAGGGATTATGCGAGTGTTGTATTAAGTCATATTTTTTGATAGAAATAACAGAATAATAATGGCTTTATCTAACACTTTGCGAGTGACGCGACTTTTTGCGAGATCTCTCCGATATATATTTCATAGCAGACGCGGGGGAAGATGAGACTGATGGTGCGAAAGACTTGTGCACACCCTAACAGCGGATGCTATAAAATGCTTTGGAAACATGGTGGTAGGTTTGCGTTGGATTTCGCTATCTTCTTGATTGATAGAACAGTGTAGAGTGGTAAAAGTGCTTGGTGTGTCGGTATCATTTTTCTCGGCTCCGCTCAACCTCACGGAAATCCGCAGAAACACCCAAGCAAAGACTCCAAGCAAAAACACCTACGATGGTATGATGCGTTTTTTCTAAAATTGACACCTATGGTGCGGTTCGGAAACCGCACCTACCGGGACTGGGGAGGCGAAATTGAATAAGGCTTAGGTTATATCATTCGACGCTGGAGATTATTCCAAGACCTGAAATTCTCCGTCCTTAAGGACCAGTACAATCTGGTCATACAGTGCGTCTCCGTCAGGGTTAAAAGAGAAGTTGCCTAAAATGGTGGGTAAATCCTTCGTCTGTGCAAGTGCGTCCCGAATGGCAGTCGAATCCGCCGATTGTGCTATCTTGATTGCATTGACAAGAACATGGAGCGTCACATACGACTGTGCCGCCCACGGCTCAGGTTCAATACCGTATTTCGCTCGATAATTCTCAATAAAGGTTTGGTTTCCGGGTGCGTCAGATATACTGGACCATCCGATAAAACCTATTGTCCCCTCAGCACCATCGCCCGCCTTTTGGACTTCGTCCATGGTTAAATCGGGCGCAATAACGCGAATAGTATCGGGAAAGCCTACCTTGGATGTTTGTGCGACAATCTGCGCTATTTCTTGTGAGAGGGCGGAGATAAAGAGTGCGTCCGGCTCCACCGCCATTATATTGGTTAATTGCTGAGAAAAATCGGTATCGCCGGTTTTGAAGGTTTCCTGGGTTAGAATCTCAACCCCGTTTGCCTCAAGTACCGTCTTTAACACTTCGTTGCTACTTCTGGCGTAGACATCGATGGCATCATAGATCGTCGCGACTTTTTGATAGCCGATTTTCTGCTGAGTCACCATCACCCCACTCGGAATGCTTATATTTGTGGCGAGACTGGTGCGGAAGATGAAATTTCCGGTCCCGCTCAAACCTGCAGCGGAGGAGACCGAACTGAAAGCTATGACCCGATTTTCCTGTGCAATTGGAGCAGCCTCTTTAAGGTGCGTCGAGATAGCAAGTCCGACTATAGCAGGGACACCTTGATTAACCAGGTGCTGTACGGCTTCCTTCGCGCCCTCTGCGGTGCTCTGATCGTCCACAGTGATAAAGGTGAGATTCACACCGCCGAGGCTGTTAATCTCTTCTCGTGCCAATTCAAAACCGCGTTGCATTGGAAATCCATACGGTTCGGCGTGTTGCCCTGTCAGCGCGACGACAACACCGATCGGAATTTCTTCGCCCATCATCTGAGGCGTTTCGCCATCAGATGCTACTGAGGCGATTCTATCACAACTGAAAAGTCCGACAGTCAAAGCAATGATTATTAAAGCAAATGTGAATATTATGATTCTCTTCATTTTTCTCCTAATTTCTTTTAGTTCGATTGTTGGGTTTCGCTATGTTTACTTCCATGAACGCGTCGTTGAAAATCAGAATCTTCTTGGTAAGTTGGGGGTTTTTGGGTGATTCACCGCTCTACCCAACCTACGGGAACACTATCATAAAGTATTACACAAGTCGGAAAAAATATCAAAAAACCAGGAAGATTTTTTCTTGATTAACAAAGATAAATATGGTATCCTTAGTAAGAATCAATACTCACTTCATAGGTTTCTGGCACACCGACACCTATACACCACTGCGCATAATAAATATACCACAAAATCACAACTTGGTTCCACTTTTCGGGACTCATTTACGTTTATGCTTGAAAAAGAATTTAGGAACGAAGATCCATCAGGCAAGATTATTGCCTTTATGCTGCTCATTGTTTCTCTCATAGGTGGCGGGGCATTCGCTGTTAAACTCGGTCTACAAGGCTTTCCACCGCTAAAAATGGCACTCTTCCGTTGTATATTAGGCGTTATTTTCGTTGGTGGAGCAGGATTTTACTATGGGATGTCAATGCGGATGCGCTTCGAGGAATTCCGTCGGTTACTTCTGATCGCTATCCTCTACGCGTTGCATACGATCACGTTGAACATTGGCACGCAACACACGACTGCCGCTCGTTCAACCATTTTTTTCAGTCTCTATCCGCTTTTTACCGTTCTGTTTGGACACTTCTGGCTTCCAAATGATCGACTCACTGCGCCGAAAACATTGGGAATTATTACTGCGTTCAGTGGTGTCTTTCTCGCCATTATGCCGAATCTGCAAGGTCTTTCTACCGGATACCTCATCGGTGATCTAATCGTAATCCTCAGTGCCTGTTTCTTAGGGCTCCGCATTACATTGACAAAGGTATTCGTTCAGGACATTTACCCGTACCGTTTGCTCATCTGGCTGTTAGGTTTAAACATTCCGTGCTTTTACGTTCTCAGTTACATTTTTGAAGGAGAAAAACCGATTGAATGGACGCTGGCGAGCAGTGCTGGGCTGATCTATCAGGGATGGATTATCACAGGTTTCTGCTTTTTAGCGTTGACATGGGCACTAAGAAAATACAAGGCGAGTAAATTGGTTGTCTTTTCTTTTCTGATGCCGCTGTCGGGTGTTCTGTTTAGCCACCTGTTTTTAGGCGATGAACTGACCTTCGGCTTGTTGGTAGGCACTGGATTGGTAGCAATGGGAATCTATCTTGTGAATAGGCAGCGTTAGTCCATTCAAGAACCAGTGGACACTAAAAGACTTGGATTATACCTTCTCATCCGAAGATCAAAAACGTCCATTTAATATTGAAACTTGCTTATTGTTTCTTCAGATCTGCCCAAGTGCCAACGATAGTCTTTTTGATCAAAGACGGCGCAGCAGGCGCAGGAACAGGAACTGTCCACTCACTTCTGATGTAGGTAGCGGCATCCCAGTCGAGACTCTCCAGCAGCACATTCCGTAAAACTCTTGGATCTTCCATATCCTTGAGTGCTTGGAAAATACCGCCTTGCTTATAGCAGGCGATGCCAAAGTCTATCCTTCGACCCGTGTCATCATAGAGACGATAATCAAAGCCTGGAACGAGTGCCCCCGTGAATCCCATCCCTATCATCGGGAAGGGTGTCTCTTCTGGGTTTGCTATGAATGCAAACCCGCCTTCTACGCCTTCAATGTTTGCGTCAACAACAACGGAGTTCTCAGCAGTCAGTAGATAGTCTCGATGGTGATTATAGGGGACTGCGACCTGTAGTTTCCATCCCTCCAAGTTCTCAAGT
>JAPPBX010000051.1 GCA_026702755.1 Candidatus Poribacteria bacterium
TTAAAAGGCAGGCCAGGAGGGATTCGAACCCCCAACATTCGGTTTTGGAGACCGACGCTCTAGCCGTTGGAGCTACTGGCCTGCAAGATTTTTGTAGCAAACGACACATCCGTTTGACGGTTAGCCCGAGGGTGTCCGCGTCATCTACTCAAAAAATTATCGCGTTTCCTTATGGGGCGTATGCTTTCGACAGAACCGACAGTATTTCTTCCGTTCATACCGAGATTGGTTTGTTCGGCGGTTTCGGGTCGTTACATAATTCCGTTGACTGCATACATCGCATGCTAATGTTACAATGTCTCTGGGCATAATAAACACTCTACTTTCAGTAAATGGAGCCGATGACCGGGATTGAACCGGTGACCTCGTCCTTACCAAGGACGCGCTCTACCGACTGAGCTACATCGGCAAAAATGAAAAAACAACACCAAGCGGGAGACGGGATTTGAACCCGCGACACATGGCTTGGAAGGCCAATGCTCTACCAGCTGAGCTACTCCCGCACAATACGAAGGATGGTGACCCGAAATCTATAGCAAAATACTTTATGGGAAATCTGTAAGTTGTGCTGTAGATCAAGCGTCCGACCAAATCCTGCTAAACGTTACCTTCGTGTAAAAACTGATGGGGGCAGATGGATTCGAACCACCGTAGGCATAGCCAACAGATTTACAGTCTGCCCTATTTGACCGCTCTAGCATACCCCCATGACAAAAAGCTGACGAGAGGAATCGAACCTCCAACCTAGTGATTACAAATCACTTGCTCTACCATTGAGCCACGTCAGCAGCACCTTTTAATTATACCCACTTTATTGGAGATTGTCAAGTGCCTTTAATTTTTTTGACGATTTTTTGGCAAGAGGTTGTTCGGAGAGAACCAATTTTCGCTGTTAGCCAGATTTAAAGCCCTTCTTCGCGCTCCTCTGCATCAGTATCTTGTTCGCGTGCGAGGAGTTCTTCATCGAATATATCACTCCCGTCGTCTGAGTCCTGTGGGTCGGTGAAAATTGACGGTGTATTCGGAACAGGAGCTTTGGCTTCGCTTTTTTCAAATTCGAGTTTACCATCGATCAATTCTTGCGTCGCAATGGCAACCGGTTTCTTCTTTTTGTCCGACGCGTTTGTAGGTGCGACAGGCAAACCGTTTGCATTTATATCTCTCGCGCGTTTCGCGGCAACGTTCACTGCGAGGTATTTATTTGATACCTGTTTTACTAAGTCTTCATTGTAAATCACTTCACTCATTTTAGTTCTCCTCAATTAAAATACAGGTTCAAACTGAAAGTATACAGGTTCAAACTGAAAGTATTATAATTATACTTAATTTTACGCGAAAGTCAAATTAAAATGAGAGAAAATTTGACAAACAAATTACAACATGTTAAAATTGAAACAGCAAATTGATGCCCATTTCAGACAAACCTCTAAGGAAACTTGTAAATGGATACAAATATCCAACCTATCCTCGAAAAATCCGTTGCGGGAGAACGGTTAGACTTTGGCGACTGTCTGACGCTTTTCAAGAGCCACGACCTACTCGCATTGGGACATGCTGCAGATGTCGTTCGGCAACGGAAACACCCCGAAGGCTACGTCACTTATATTGTCGACCGAAATATCAACTACACCAATTGGTGTTATGTTGACTGCGATTTCTGTGCTTTTTACCGCCATCGTCAGGACCCCGATGCTTATGTTATGGAACGGGAAGAACTGGGCAAAAAAATACAGGAAACGCTCGATCTTGGCGGTGAGTTGATTCTGATGCAAGGAGGTCTACACCCAAAACTCAAACTTGATTGGTACGAAGACCTCCTCCGTTGGATTAAAGCGAATTACCCCATCCACATTCACGGGTTTTCGCCCCCGGAGTTGGATTGGTTCGCCAAAATAAACCGTATGTCGTTGCGAGAGATGCTTATCCGCTTACGAGATGCCGGGCTTGATTCAATTCCGGGCGGCGGTGCCGAGATCCTCACTGAACACGCGCGCAATGAAATTAGCCCTAAAAAGTGCACCGCCGATGAATGGTTAGAAGTCATGCGTCAGGGACATCTTGTCGGACTCAAATCGAGTGCAACGATGATGTATGGACATGTAGAAAGTTATGCCGAACGCGTTGAGCACCTCGTCAGACTGCGCGATTTGCAAGATGAAACAGGCGGATTTACGGCGTTTATCTGTTGGTCTCTACAACCGGCTAACACCCGTATGGACCATATACCGCCCGCAGGGAGCTTTGAGTACCTCAAAACGCTCGCTATCTCGCGACTGTTCTTGGACAACTTCGACAACTTTCAATCCTCATGGGTAACCCAAGGTCCGAAGATCGGACAATTATCGCTTAAATTCGGGGCGAATGACATGGGAGGCACCATGATTGAGGAGAATGTTGTCAGTAAAGCAGGAACGGTCTACTGCATGCCCATCGAGGAAATTGAGCGTACTATAGCGGAACTCGGATATATTCCCAAACGTCGCAATTTCTTCTACGAACTCCTTAATTAACAGTTAACACCGGAACTCTCAACCTGACAAAGTACTGAACCACAAGGTTGAGATTCCCGTCCAGAGCTTAAGATGCCTGATACCCGTCCTAACATCCTTTTAATCACGACCGATCAACAACGCGGCGACTGCTTGGGCTTGGATCCTGACGGTCCCGACTGTTTACAGACACCAAATTTGGATTGGATCGGTCGCACCGGCACACATTTTCGCCGTGGATACGCCGAATGTCCGAGTTGTATTCCCGCTCGGCGCAGCTTGATGACCGGCACCGCGCCAGCCGCCAACGGTGGCGTTGGATATAGAGGAGCACAGTGGAATCCATCCCACACTCTGGCAGGTGAATTGTCAGCAGCCGGTTATCAAACCGAGATGATTGGAAAGCTGCATCTGAACCCACCGCATAAACGGTACGGTTTCGACCATCTGCAACTGGCTGATGCCACCCGAGGAGATAACAACGACTACGTTGACTGGTTAAAGCAATACCACAACCGCAACGACGCTCACCCAGGGGTGGCACACGGTGTTTCCGCCAACGGATGGGTTGGTCGTCCCCACCATTTACCCGAAGAACAGATGCACACCTTCTGGTGTATCGACCGCGCCCTCAATTTTCTGCAAAAGCGTGATCCGACGGTGCCTTTTTTTCTCGACATTTCCTTTATAGATCCACACCCACCGCTAACACCACCGGCTCACTACTACCAGCGTTATATCCAGCGGGACCTTCCTTCACCCGTGGTCGGTGACTGGGCACCCAAATTCGAGGGGGCTCAAAAGGGATTGGATCCAAACGCTTGGGAAATCTGTCTCGACGAACACGATATGCACTGTGCGCGTGCGGCCTATTACGGGATGATTAATTTTATTGACGATCAGATCGGTCGCCTGATCCAATCCATGGGTGGTTTGAACGACTGTTTGATTATTTTCACCTCCGACCACGGTGAAATGCTGGGCGATCACAACTTATACCGCAAAACATGGCCCTACGAAGCCTCGGCACGAGTTCCCTTTTTGATACGGGCACCGGCAAAATGGAGCTATCCGAAAGAATCCGTCTGCCAAAGTCCCGTTGGCCTGCAGGACATCATGCCCACTATTCTGGATGCAGCAGGGATTGAGATCCCCAGGATGTGCACCGGTAGAAGCCTACTACCCATCATGAGAGCGGATACTGACCAAGTACGGGACTATCTGCATGGCGAGCACTCCGGTTGTTACGATTACAACCACGGTAACCACTATGTGACCGACGGACATCACAAGTATGTGTGGTACTCTCAAACCGGTCAGGAACATCTTTTCAATCTGCGAGACGACCCACACGAAACACACGATTTGGCAAGCCTGAGCGGATCCGAAACTCTCCTAACACCTTGGCGGAATCGTTTGATCGAGTTTCTCCGCGACCGTCCGGAAGGTTTCACCGATGGCACAAATCTCATAGTCGGGCAAAAACATGATGCCTTGCTGCCGAACTATCAACCCGATGCCACCTACCCTTACTTGTAACGTGAGGTTGGATTGAATAGAATTCCGAGAAAAAGGCGAGGTTGGAAAACCTCGCCTATCTATTTCACAGGAAAACCAATTCCAATCCTGCTTGTAATAGCGCAATTCATTGCCGGTTGCTCTCACTGCGAGGCACTGCGATAAATCGTACGACTACAACCTACCCCAAAATTCAAAACGGATAGAACACCAGAATGTTTAACGATAGTCTGGATGTATCCAGAGTTCGCTCTCCTTTTTGCGGGCAGCGAACCAGTTCAAATATGCTTCTCGCTTTTTCGCTTGAATGAGTGCTTGACGGTGTCGTGCTTTCTCAGCTGGATCAGATTCAAACATTTCAACATCCGGTTCCTCACGCTCAACAAGTTGAATGATGTAAACAGCAGTGTTGCCCTCGAAGGGACCTCCGATGTCATCCACCTTCAAACGAAATGCCGCGAACATGACTTCCGCTGAATTTCCCATACCGGCGATGTAGTCACTGCTTGGACTCAACGCAAACAGATTGCTTTCTTGGACAGAAAGTCGATCTGCCGCTAAGCCTTCGGGGGTTTCATACTTCTCAAGCAAAGCGTCCAATGATGCAACATCAGCCTTTTGGTTGACAAGGTTTTGTGCATCCGTAAAAGCAAACGCCTTCGCCTTTTCGACTTTCAGATCCTCAATAACCTCCGCTTTGATTTCTGAGAAGAGTGGGATAGCTGCTGGTTTCTTCTCAAGTACCTTAGCAACGAAATAAGCCTCTACCTGTTCCCCATTTGACTTTTTCGCATCAATCACCTTTATCACGTTCACTTCTGTATCAAAGAATTCCTCGATTAACCCTTGAAATCCCCACCTTGCACCAATCTGCGGAATAGTTGTAGCATCCCGGCTGAAGAGTCCAGTTTCTAAGGCAGTGAGTGAGAGGTCCTTATAACTCTCAAGTGCGAGTGCCGCCTCATAGTCCGCAATCTCAATCTCAAACAAAAGGTCGTCCGCGATCCTCTTCGCCTCGTCAACACCACTGACTTGAACAAGCCTTTGCTGAATATCGTATTGAACCTGAGCGAAAGGTTGGACCTCTGGTGCCTTTTTCTCTTCTAATTTAATGATGTGATACCCAAAATCCGTTTCAACCAAGCCGCTGACTTCTCCCGGTTCCAGTGTATCAAAAGCCGCTTCTTCAAAGGGCTGCACCATTTCGCCACGTGTGAAGTAGTCTCCGGGTGGAAGTTTCGGGTTTCTACCTCTCAATGCCCCGCCCTGTACGCTGGAGGGACCCTCTGAATGCGTTTTCGCAAGCTCGGCGAAATCGGCACCTGCAGCGAGTTCAGCATTGATGGTTTTAAGAAGTTCCTCTGCAGCATGTTTGGTTTCCGTCTTTTGTAAATCAGTTGGGTTGTCGGGAAACTTTTTTAAGATGTGCCGTGCTTTGACCGCCTCCAGCGTTGTAAACTCCGCTTGATTTTCCTCGTAATATGCCCTAACCTCTTCATCTGAAACAAAATCAGCAGGATTCACCTTGATAAACTTTACATTTATCTGTTCTTCCGTCTTGTAGTTGTCCCGGTTTTTCTCAAAGTATGCTTCTGCTTCCGCCTCGTCAGCTTCAACTGTCGGGGTATAATCACCATGCCTAAATTCAATAAACTTGACTTTCGCCTTATCTGACTCAAGTCGATATGCTTGTTCGGCTTCAGCATCAGTTACTAATTCAAGTGCTTGAACACTGTCTCGAAGTGCAGCGGAACTAAGTTGCAAACGAACATTCTCTGTATATAGGTCTACCGCTCCGTATTGTTGATAAAGGTTGTACTGGTTGACCCGTGTTGCATCGCTTCGGATGTAGCGCTCTATCTCGGCATAACCGATATCTACACTTCCGAGAATCGTTTGTTGTACCCAACGATCAATTACATTTTTCTGCGTTTGCTCCAAGTCCGGTGCAGGACCGAACCGCTGTTGGCTCCGTCTTTGAGATTCCATGGCATTGGCAACAGCGTTTTCAAACTCTCCGCGCTTGACTTCTGTGTTATTAATCCTGAGAACGACTTCCCCCTCGGGACCTTCACCTCCACCCCGCGTGTTACTGTAGAGGAACACGGTTCCTACCAGAAACACAATGGCGATTACCCACATAAAGAGCTGCGCAATAAATTTTTCGCGTAGAAAGATAATCATGTTTTAAAGGTATCTCCTATTTTGTCTCTATTAACTAACAGGTTTTCATGTATGAAGAGATTTTTAATATTATACATGCAAACACGGTGAATGTCAAATTGCAGCACAGCCACTAATTCCTGCGATGAAGCATGATAACGTCTACCGGAAACGGATTTTGAAGCATTCATAAGAAAAATTTGCTAATTTTTCAAATATACTATATACTAATTAGCAAAAATCAAGGGTGTCGCTTGCAAACCCTCATCGAAATTTGGCAAGATACACAATGCAGATTCGGAATGCAACGGATTTTAGTCTGAAATACACCTTAGAATCGGGACAGTCATTTCGATGGACCCGGATAGACGACGCCTACCACGGCGTCGTGGAGGGACGCATCCTCAAAATTTGTCAAATAGGGACAACCTTATGTGTTGAGAGTTCTGCCACCGAAGACGAGAGTACCTTTGTGCCATTTCTCCAACACTATCTTGACATCAGTCGTGACGTTCCGAAGATCCTCGCCGAAGTTGACAATGATGCTTATATGCATCGGGCAATTGAAAAACTTTGGGGGATGCGCATTCTGAACCAAGAACTCTGGGAAACAGTGGCATCTTTTATCCTGTCCCAGAACAACAATGTCCCTCGGATTCGTGGAATTATCCGCCGACTTTCTGAACGTTTCGGTGAAAAATTAACGCTTGCAGGTTACATAGATTACAGTTTTCCAACTCCGGATGCCCTGGCGACAACAACAGAAGATGAACTCCTCGCATGCGGTACTGGCTACCGAGCAAACTACCTTCGAGACGCTGCACAAGCGATTGTTAGTGGTGAACTCGCACTTGCGTCGGTGAAGCAAATGCCATATCCTGAGGCAAAACGTGAATTAATGCGTCTAAATGGGATCGGTGAAAAGGTAGCCGATTGTATCTGTCTGTTCTCACTTGGACATCTTGAAGCATTGCCGATCGATGTCTGGATAAAGCGGATCTTTGAGACCCTTTATCTGCGTCGGCGTGCCACACATCATGAGATACGCGACTTTGCACACACCTATTTCGGAGAGGGTGTCGGATACGCCCAGCAGTACCTTTTTCACTATGTTCATGAATACCCAGATTGGGCAGATGCTGAGCATTTGTTGCTTGTCAAAGCGGATGTTGTTACTGCAGTAGAAAATCGCAAATCCGCCCTGAATTAATAAACAAACCACCCTGGAGGAATTAGCATGTCTGAATCGTTTGAACAAAGTATTGTATCGCTCCTTGAGGAGCATGTAGAACTCGCGATCTCAACTGTTCAACAGTTGAGAGCAGAGAAATTGGATCTTGAGGCTGAAATTGCAAGGCTTAACAGTGATGTACTACAGCGCGATGCCCAGATCCAAGAACTCGAAAACCGCAATAGTGATCTTGAGGAGGAACTCAACTTAGAACGGTCAACCACTTCCCAAGAACGAGCAGACGTTCGAGAACGGCTTGAAAGCTTGATGGATGTCCTCGCTGCATCAAATGAAAGCGCAACAGATACAGGCACTGATGATGAAATCGCCTTTACAGCGCAGAGTGAGGCACCGAATGTAGCACCTTCCGAGGAAATAGAAGACGACTCTGAGGTGTAGTAAAGCATCAAGCTTCGGACGTTCTGAAAAAAATAAAGATAACTAACACCTGTGCGTGTCTTAGTCCTTTCTCATTCTTATATCATGAAACCGTACCGGCGAAAGTTCGCACTCATCGCAGAGCGTCCAGATGTTACGCTGCGGGTTGTGATGCCTGCACGTTGGTATGAAAGTTTCCAGCATATTGCTTTTGAACCCGAATCAGACACGCCGTGTGAAGAATTTCCCTGTCCAATCCGATTCTCAGGGTATGGTAGCCGTTTCTACTATCGCCGAGGCGTGAAGTCCCACTTCAAGGATTTCCAGCCCGATATCATCCACCTCGAAGAGGAAGCATGGAGCCTCAACGCGTTACAGACGGTTTGGTTGAAACGGAAGTATTGTCCCAGGAGTCGTTTTATTTTTCGCACGTCACTCAGTATACCGAGCAAACAGCGATTTGGTGCTATACCTGTCTGGATCGAACGCAGGGTCTTTCGAGAAACGGATAGAGCCTTTCCACTCAGTATCAATGCCGGCAAGATTCTAACCGATCGAGGATACACTGGAAAACAGACACCATTCCCAAATGGCGTTGACGTGCGCCATTTCTATAAGATGGATGTCCGTGAGTTGCGGAATTTATTGCAGCTCAATGATTGCTACGTCATCGGCTATGTGGGTAGGCTGCTTCAGATGAAGGGAATAGACACACTCCTTGAGGCTGTAGCACACCTCGTAAATCACGATGCAACCCGCCCATATAGACTCTTAATCGTCGGACAAGGTGAAGATAAACCGGGTTTTCAAAAAACTGCTGAAACCCTCGGAATTGCTGAACAGATTGTGTGGGTAGATGCGGTACCTCCTGAAGAGGTAGCCACCTATATTAATTGTATGGACACACTCGTTCTACCGTCCCGAACGACAGCAGGATGGGTTGAATTCTTCGGTAGGGTGCTTATCGAAGGAATGGCGTGCGAAGTACCCGTTATCGGTTCGGATTCTGGTGAAATTCCACACGTAATTAGGGACGCGGGACTTGTTTTTCCTGAAGGTGATAGGAACGCTTTAGCAGAACAGATACATCGCATCACACATGATGTATCTCTGCGGGACAATCTGATCGAACGCGGACTTGCTCGCATTAAAGATTTTACGTGGGAGACAATTGCGGAACAGACGTATCAGGTATATCGGGAATTGCTTGAGGAGGCTTCGTAGGGTGATGTTCAAAGACACTACAAAAGAAAGATGCCCCCGACTGGACTCGAACCAGTATGCCGTTAGGCACAAGCCCTCAACCTGCTGTGTATACCAAATTCCACCACGGGGGCATTACGTGATTAATTATACCTTAACACAGATAGGAATGTCAAATTTTTTAATTCCCAGCGACCGCGAGAATTCCTCGCGACACTTATGGTTTCTCGGACAGTAAATATGAACACTTCTGAATCGGAACTTGAACAGCAATTATCGGATAACCTTGCAGGAGAGGTGCGCTTTGACCTGTATTCTAAAGCACTCTATAGCACAGACGCAAGTCTATACCAAGTACAACCGATAGGTGTTGTAATTCCGAAAGACAGCCAAGATGTCATCAAGACAGTGCAAATAGCGTCAGAACGTAACGTCCCGATCCTTCCACGTGGCGGCGGCACGAGCCTCGCAGGACAGAGCGTCGGTGAGGCAATCGTGATAGACATGTCCAAATACATGAACCAGCTGCTTGAGGTGAATGTTGCTGAGCGTTGGGCACGTGTACAGCCCGGCATTGTCTTAGATGAGTTGAACCACAAGTTGAAACCACACGGTTTGATGTACGCTCCTGATGTCGCGACCAGCAGTCGAGCAAACGTCGGTGGCACCATCGGAAACAACTCCGCTGGCGCGCATTCACTCATTTACGGCAAAACCATCGATCATGTCATGTCGCTTGACTTAGTGCTTTCCAATGCTGATCAAATCACTGCAGCACCTATCTCGCTTGAAGAATTAGAGACCAAAAAACAGGGAGACTCATTAGAAGCAAACATCTATCGCGAACTTTGTCGTATATGTGCAGACAACGAAACAGAGATTCGTAAACGCTACCCACGTCTCTTACGCCGTGTCGCTGGTTACAACCTCGATGAATTTATCCCGAATGCCGGTTCAAAAGAAGTTACTCCCTATCGCCGCGATGGATGCGATGAAAATCATCCGTTCAGCCTGACGAAAATTCTTGTTGGCTCCGAAGGAACACTCGCAACGACTCTTGAGGCAACAATAAACCTCGTTCCGATTCCCAAACTGACGGCTCTGTGTGTCGTTCATTTCAAATCGCTTATTGCCTCTATGGAAGCGATGCAACCTATCTTAGCGTGCAATCCGACCGCTGTAGAACTCATAGACAAAACAATCCTTAATATGGCGCGCGGTTCGTTAGAATTTTCACGGCTTACAACCTTCATACAAGGTGAACCGGACGCGCTGCTCGCGGTTGAATTTTACGGCGAGACCGAAGCGGAATTAGAGGCGCACCTGGATAAACTTGAAGAAACATTGAGGCACACAGGTTTCGGTTATGCGTTCGTGCGGTGTTTCACCGCTGAAGAAAAAGCACGCGTCTGGGAGACTCGGAAAGCCGGACTTGGCTTGTTGATGGGTATGAAAGGTGATGCCAAACCGGTCGGTTTCGTTGAAGATGCCGCGGTCCCTATAGAAAATCTGCCAGAATACGTCCGTCGATTTGACGAGATTGTTACGGCACACGATACCATTGCCGCCTACTATGCGCATGCCAGCGTTGGGCTACTGCACAATCGTCCCATTGTCAATCTCAAATCCGAGACCGATATTCAAAAGATGCATGATATCGCCCGCGAAGTCCGGGACCTACTTATGGAATTAGACGGTGCAATGAGTGGAGAACACGGCGACGGGCTTGTCCGTAGTGAGTGGATAGAGAGCATGTTCGGTCCACAGATATATCAGGCACTCACCGAAGTCAAAAAGGCGTTTGACCCAGCCGGTATCATGAACCCAGGTAAAATCGTTGATGCCCCACCGATGACAGAAAATCTCCGCTTCGGGACAGACTACAACACCATTAAAATTGACACCTACTTCGATTTTTCCAGTCAAGATGGATTCGGTAGAGCGATTGAAATGTGTAACGGTGTCGGTGCGTGTCGAAAGACGTTGACCGGTACGATGTGTCCGTCCTTCATTGGCACCCGCGAAGAGGAACACTCAACACGTGGACGCGCGAACGCGTTGCGTTCTATTATTTCAGGCGAGTTGCCACATACCGAACTCACAAGCGAGCGACTTCAGGAAGTCCTGGATTTGTGTCTCGGATGCAAAGCATGCAAGGCAGAATGTCCGTCGAATGTAGATATGGCGAAGATTAAATACGAGGTCCTCGCGCACTATCATAAAGCAAACGGCTTACCCCTGCACCGTCGGATGTTCGGTGAAATCGGCACACTCGCGCCTTTAGGATCAATGTTTTCCCCTTTCTCTAACTGGGCAGTTAACAATGGACTTTCCAAATGGATCGCTGAGAAATTAGTCGGTGTAGACAGACGGCGGGACATGCCCACTTTCGTACGTCCTACCTATGAACAGTGGTTCCGAAAGCGTAACTCCGTACGAACATCAGACAAGAAGGTTGTGCTCTTTGCCGATACCTTTATGAACTATAGTGAACCCTCTATCGGTAAAGCCGCGGTCGAGCTGCTCGAAGCGTGCGGCTTTGAAGTATTACTCCCTAAAAAGCGATGTTGCGGACGACCTCTCATATCAGAGGGAATGCTTGACCGAGCCGTTGAGAACGCGCTTTACAATATTGACGCGCTTCGGGACTATGCTAATGAAGGAATTCCAATCGTTGGATGCGAACCGAGCTGTACCTCTACCCTCACCGACGATTACGTTGAGCTAATCGGTACCGCTGACGCGAAACGCGTTGCTGAGGCAACCTATTCCTTTGAAGAATTTTTTACACAATTAACAGAAGAAGACAAACTGCTGCTGGAATTTTCGGTAGAACCGCGGGATATCTTGCTGCACGGACACTGCCATCAGCGGGCACTCGTCGGTATCCAACCAACTGTGAAGATGCTAAGTTTACCAGCAGAACATAATGTCACAGTAATCGATTCAAGTTGTTGCGGGATGGCAGGCGCGTTCGGATATGAAAAGACTCACTACGACCTGTCCATGAAGATCGGCGAATTGCGGCTTTTCGGAGCTGTCCGTGAAAAACCGGCGGACAGTTTCACACTTAGTGCCGCTGGGTTTTCTTGTAGACATCAGCTCGAACACGGAACGGGTGTGCAACCGAAGCATCCAATTGAGGTGTTACGCGAAGCGATGACATAGGCATTAACCTTACGCACCGGAGGAAGACAGATGTCCAAAATTTATCAACCGCTGGACGATTTCAAAGTCGTCGAATTGCCAGAAAAACAGTTACCTTTTTGGAAAATTGCGGGCCCCGGTGCTATCTTGGTTGGTTTATCCATCGGTGCGGGTGAGAGTGTGATTTGGCCCCGCATCGTCGCGGAATATGGTGGGAGTATGATCTGGGCAGCCGTCCTCGGTGTATTCCTTCAACTCTGGATTAATTTTGAAGTGGGCCGCTGGACAATCGCTACAGGTGAAACGGTATATACAGGCTACAGCCGCATCTGGCGAGGATTCGCGCCGTTGTTTATTCTACTCACAGTAGTGGGTTGGATAGCACCCGGATGGGCACGAACATCAGGTCTTGCTCTCAAAGCACTTGTGCTTGGACCCGGCGGTTGGGGTTCCGATACCTTTTGGACGATAGTGACATTCTCAGCGGTCGCGCTCATTCTCTTTGGACCGAAAATGATCTACCAATCTGTCGAAAACACGGTTGAAGTGTTAGTCGCGATCGTAACCGTTGGGTTGATTTTAGTTGCAATCATGGTCGGTTCAATGGATACGTGGAAAGAACTCGGTGCAGGGTTGATAAACGTTGGTTACAAAGAACCGGGGATGTCCGTGAAACAACTGTTTATTGCATTAGTCTTCGCGGGTGCTGGAGGGACAGCAAACCTTTTTTACACATTCTATCTACGCGACAAAAACATCGGAATGGGGGCGCAGCTGCCGGGGTTACAGAACCCACTTCGCGGCAGGAGTGAAAAGGTCCCCGCAACAGGCTTTCTCTTTGAAGCAACAGAGGAAAATCGTAAACGCTTCACCGCATGGTGGCAATATGTGAAAAACGACCAGATGCTTTTCTTCTGGGCACTCAACACACTTACGATTCTGCTCTTTATTTTCGGCGCACTCGCGGTTTTACACCCAAACGGGATTGTCCCTGAGCAAGGCAGACTTATCTACGATGAAGCACAGATATTAGGTGAAATCTGGGGCGTGACGGGACAAAAGATTTTTTTATTGGTCGGTGTCGCGACACTTTTCGGAACGCAACTCGCACTTGTTGATGGGGTATCACGCTCCATTTCTGATATTATCTATACCAACTTCCAAGGGGCTCAAAACCGAGATTTGAATTGGTGGTATCTCCTCATCGCAGGTATCTGGATCGTTGGTGGGTGCGTCATAACCTTCGTGATGGAGCAGTTAAACGTCAGTGAATTAGGATTTCTCTTCAATGCGGCATACATGGGCGGTTTCGCTATGGCGATTTACGTGCCGCTTACGCTTTACATGAACTACCGTTTCCTACCTGACTTCGCAAAACCGAAACGGCTTTCTACCTTCATGATGGTAATCGCTTCATGCGTCTATATCGGATTTGCGATTTCAAGTATCATCTGGGAAGCCAAACAATTGATTGGAGGCTAAAATGGATTTGAAGGAGCGAAAAGCATTTTTTGAAAAGGAAGGCTACCTCGTTGTTGAGAACCTGTTATCGGCAACAGAGATCGAAACATGCCAAACAGAGATCCATTGCTTGCACCAGTTCGCTGCAGGGCAGGAGTCCGAGAGAGAAAAAGAGCGAGCAGAGACCGCACGTCGGCACGTGCAACATGAACCCTTTGCTAAAGACGAAACACAAGGTGACAGGTTGCCGGTGCTACGGAAAGCAGAAAATACGCGTCAGTACTCCGAAGTCTTTCGGAACCTCGCACAGCATCCGAAACTAATTGCTGTCGTTCAAGAACTCATTGGTGAAGAAGACCTGCTACTCTTTAGAAGCACACTGATGTTCAAACCAGCATTCCACGGGTCTTCACATGGACTGCATCAAGACTCAGCATATTGGCCCATGGAGCCGCCGAACCTCGTTACTGTCAGCATTGCGCTCAACGATGCGACACCAGAAAACGGCTGTTTCAAGGTAATCCCGAGAAGTCACTTGTGGGGAATGCAGTCTTGGGGACACATTGCGCGGGAGCAGGGTGCAGAACTCACCGATCGGAAAGAGGTCGCGGAACAACAGACGGATGTCCCGCTTTCTGCGGGAAGTGCTCTATTCTTCCATAGTTTGATGGTACACGGTTCCGGACCAAACACTACGGCGAATCCTCGGAACACGGCGTTGTATGCCTACTTCTCACCGCGGGTCCGGTATGTGCCGAAAGGTGGAAAGCCGGGCGAGAAAACATTTCCGGTTGTTGCTGGACTTGGTGGTAAAACGGAATTGACGCTTGTTGCCCAAACATAGAGAATCTTCAAACGACCAGAAAATACGCGAAGGTATTCACAGAATTCTAAGATTGTGGTTTTCAATTTCGTGTTTTGAGAGAAGGCGTGACCTCTATTCCTATGGCATAAAAACGTTTGTACGCGGATATGTTTGCCCTTAGGAACGACGAAATGATCCGGTGCTACAAGGATTAAGGAGAAATTTCACTTCTTACGGAGGGCTGTACTGCTATCACTATGGACGAAATTACCAAAGAGATGAAAGAAAACAAGAGCCAGGTGGCTGTTGTTAGCAAGCAGGATGGAACAAAAGTAGAACTGGCACAATCTAACGCCCTCGTTGTTTATGAGCAACAGGAACTCGCTGCTGAAAAAAAGGGGTTCTTCCGGAAACCGAGACGTAAGTCGACACCGTCTCACGGACAACTTGTGCAATTACTTCTGGAGAACATCGAGACCTTTTCCGAAGACGAGGTTCAACTGTTCCGTGCAATTTTTGATTTGAAAACATTGACGGTGCAGGAGGTGATGATTCCCTTGTCAGAGATAATTCCGCTAACAGTGGAATCGCAGTGCTCTGAAATCTCGAAATACTATCGCGCTTCCAACTACTCTTACATCCCTGTTTATAATGAGCGCGTTGACTGTTTGCTCGGAGTAATTGATGCGATGGAAATCCTCACAAGCGAGCACAATGACGAGAACTTATCACGATTTGTAAGGGAGGTTTGTTATGTACCCACACTGAAACCTGCCTTGGCTTTATTGAACGAGCTGCGGCAATCCGAAATCCCCGCTGCAATTGTGGTTAACGAGCATGGAAGTTGCGTCGGGATTGTAGAATTAATGGATATTTTGGAAAAAGTTATTGGCGAAATAGCAGCTAATCGGAAACGCGATATGCCTCGCGTTGAACAACTCAGCAGGAACGAATGGCACATTGATGCACGCGTGTTAATTTCTGAAGTCAATACCGCGTTAGATATCCAAATTCCCACAGATCGGTGTGATACCATTGGTGGCTTTATGCTCATGTTACTCGGGCGATTGCCACAGCAAGGCGAAAAAGTTGAATATGAAGACCTTGAATTTAATATGGATCAGGTACTCAAATACCGTATTTCTGGTATCCGAGTTACGAAAAAAGTCGTAGGGAAAACTCGGCGGTGAAGACATTGCGTTTAATATCAAGTAGATCTTTTAGAAGGGGATGTGTATTCAGAATTTATGCAAATTTCGCGTTTTTCAATTACTATTTTGTCACGTCTAAGTTGATAGGTATAGAAATCGCGAGCATGAAGAAACACCCAAACAAAGTTTTAGAAAAAGAAACGAGAAAGAACTCATGAAGTTGAAACGCTCTCGTCCTCGCATTTTCAAAAGAACGCGTATTCGAGCATTGGTTGTGTGGTATCTCATTTTGCTTGGTGGTATCATCATCCTTGTTTGGAAAATGCCAGCAATCGTCTCGCGGTTGTAAGACAATCTAATGCCACACCGCGAAAATGAGAAGGGTATATTTTGCTGAAAAATGCCTCGTAGTGAGAGTATTTTGGTGTTTTAACCCCCTAAATCCCTCTTATCAGAGGGCTTTAAGAGGAAATGCGTAAGTCGTCCTAATCATAAAGGAGGATTGATTGGATGAATATCCTCGTTTTTACCTCGTCTCGTGGAAACTCAGTTCGCCAACATATAATCAGCAAAGGGCACATCTTACTTTTCGCCCTCACTGTTTTAGTTTTATTATTAATAGGGATCAGCGGGATTGGCTACGGGCTCTTCCAGAAGTTCCATGAAACTGGTGCCGAAAAAAGACTACAAGCGAGTCTGGAAGAAAATGATAAATTAATGCAGGCAAAACTTCAGGTCGAATCGGAACTCGCTGATGTTAATGAAGAGATGAAAGATATTCGCCAGATGGCAAAAACGATTCAGGAGGCTTTGGGGATTCTTGGGCAAGGCGGCGGAGACAGTACCCCTTGGGAATCCGAAGGAACTGAGGACCAAACTGATGCCCAACAGGAAAACGCCGAAGCGACTACCGATGCCGCAGCCCATGAAAACGGGATGTTAAAACCACTAACACCTCGCGTCCTGAGAGAAGAGATTCTGCCTCTCTACGACTATACCAGCACGCACCAAAAACAAATTGATGGGTATCCTTCAATTCTACCGGTGAAACTCCAACAGGAGAACGGGGAGAAATACGGTTATTGGTACTCTTCACCCTATGGATGGCGTATTCACCCGTTGACGAAGAAGCGCGAATTCCACCAAGGATTGGATATTAAAACCCGTGCTGGCGTTCCTGTTATCGCTGCCGCTGATGGAACAGTCTCAAAAATTGAAAGTAACGGTTATTTCGGAAAAACAGTTGAGATCACCCATGGAGGAGACCAGTTTAAAACATTATACGCGCATTTGGAAGGTTACGCCGATGGTCTCAAAGTCGAGCACGAAGTGGTGCGTGGCGATATTATCGGCTACGTTGGAAACACGGGACGCAGCACCGGTTCGCATCTCCACTACGGAGTTTATGACGCGAAAAGAGAGAAATGGGTGAATCCGATTAATTATATCCTCGACCAACAACCAACATTTTCACCATAACTGTAAGTCTTCAGTATTCCCGCACGGATAAAAGAAGGAGAATTAAAAACATGTCCTATTTAAAAAAATCCCTAAGACGTTGCAGCGTGTATATTGTAACATGGGGAATTGTGCTATGTCTTCTGGCACTGCCCGCTATTTTGTTTGCCCAAGATGAACTCATCATTATCTCCCCGCATCCAGAGGGCATTGAGGCAGAATTTGGCAAAAATTTCGAGCAATGGTATAAGGCACAGACCGGCAGAACCGTCAAAACCGATTGGCGAGATGTCGGAGGAACCTCTTCTAACTATCGATTCATTGAATCGGAATTTAAACGGGTGCCCGAAGGCATCAATATTGATATTTTCTTCGGTGGCGGTACTGACAACTACCTTCGTCTCTCAAATAATGGATGGTTACACGCCTACAAACTCCCCGAAGCGCAACTTGAGCAGATGACACAATCGTTTCAAGGGATTCCGCTCTATGATGCCGAACATCAATGGTATGGCGCAGCGTTATCCAGTTTCGGTATCATGTACAATGAGCAGCTCCGTGAAATGCTACAACTCCCGAAAGCCTCGGGATGGCAGGATTTGGGAGACTCGGCGTTGCTCGGTAGAATTGGTGCAGCGGATCCGAGAGAAAGCGGTTCCGCACACATGGTCTATGAAATTATCCTTCAAACCCTTGGATGGGAAGAAGGTTTCTCACTCCTGACGAAAATCGGCGCGAATGTCCGCGGCTTCTCCGCCGGTGCTAACGCCATCCCGACAGATGTTGTCGCTGGACAAGCTATTTACGGGCTTGCAATCGATTTTTACGCCTACGGTCAAATTGCTGTCGTCGGGGCAGATAAGATCAAATATGTTGTCCCAGCCGATGGCACGGTTATCACTGCCGATCCAATTGCAATTCTCAAAGGCGCGCCGAACTTACCCGTCGCGCAAAAGTTTCTTGAATTCGTTTTATCGGAAGATGCTCAGAAACTCTGGATGCTCCGCGACACCGATCCAGAGGGGCCCGAATGGAAGGGTGGCTTAAACCGAGCGAGTGTGTTGCCAGCACTCTACGATGAATTGGGAGAAAGATGCATCGTCCCAAACCCATTCAGTACAGCAGGGAATCTGTTTCTATACAACTCCGATAAAGGCAGCACCCGATGGGATATTGTCAATGGTCTCTTCGGCGTTTTGATTATTGATTCTCATAAGGATCTCGTCAACGCGTGGAAAGCAATCCGAAAGTGTAAAGACCCAGCAAAGCGCGAGGCTGCGATCGCAGCTTTAACGAAGATGCCGATAACTGAAGAAGAGGCGATGGAGATGGCAGTTAGTACTTGGGAAAACCCAACAGTCCGCAACCAGAAAAGAAAGGAGTGGGGACAGTTTGCTAAGGACAAGTTCAAAGAGGCGCGGGATCTGGCAAGATAATGGGCACAGACGCTACACATTGACTTCTACACCCAAGAAATCAGAGAGTTTTGCACACTCTTCTCGGTAGCGGACAATTTTCGTTGAATCGCCTGCCTCCCCGATCATCATCGCCGCCATGAATTCAGTTGGGTAGTGCGTTTTTAGGTACGCCATACGGTACGCCAACATCGAGTAAGCGACAGTATGCGACTTATTAAAGGCATAGTGCCCAATTGACTCCAGCCAATCAAACACCTCTTCAGCCTCGCTTTTAGCGAGGTTTGTCTTTTTCGCCGCACCCTCAACGAATTTCTCACGCTGCGCGGCAATCAATACCTCGTTTTTCTTGCCCATTGCATTGCGGAGGACATCCGCTTCACCGAGCGTAAAGCCTGCGATATCGTGTGCGATTTGCATCACCTGTTCTTGGTAGATACAGACCCCATAAGTGCTTTTAAGCACACCCTCAAGCGAAGAGTGTATATATTCTACAGGCTGTAACCTGTTCTTCCGATCTATGTACTGTTGCATATCTCCATTTTCTATCGGACCCGGGCGATAGAGCGCGGGAATAGCGGAGAACTCCTCAAAATTGTCCGGTTTGAGTTCTGTGACAACGCGAAGCATACCCTCGGAACCTTCCAACTGGAATAAACCGGCAATAAGTCCGTTGCTAACGAGCGAGTAGGTTTCCCTATCGTCAAAAGGAATCTCTTCCAGTTTAAGCTTAACACCGTGGTTCGTCTCAATCATCTCAAGACAGTCGTGTACCTCGCTAAGACTCCGTAAACCGAGGGAATCAAGTTTGATGATGCCAACCTCTTCAACGGTTTTCCCTTCAAATTGCACGGCGACCTGGTCGTGTCTATCCTTGAAGAGCGGAACGTAATTTGTCAGCGGACCGTCTGAAATCGCGATTCCGGAGGCATGACAGGAAACGTGCCGTTTCATACCTTCCACCGCTTTGCTGAGATCCATCAACTCTCGATTTTCAGGGAGCTCCGCAAGCGTCTGAAATTCGGGCATCCGTTCCAAAACTTCATCAAGTGTTATACCGGAAATGGACGGAATAAGTTCGGTCAATTTTTCGACATTTTCAAGCGGCACCTCAAGTGCGCGTCCGACATCCTTGATAGCAGCTTTTGCACCCAGTGTAGCAAAGGTAGCGACTTTACCCACGGAATCCACGCCATATTTTTTTGTTAAATACTCAATCACAGATTCACGGGCGCGGTCGGCGAAATCAATAAAGATATCGGGTCGATTGGTACGTTCGAGATTTAAAAACCGTTCAAACAGACAACCGTGATCCATCGGATTGAAACTAACGACATCGAGTGCATGTAGTACAAGACTGGCAGCAGCAGAACCGCGCGCTGTAATTGGGTATTCCCGTTTTTGGGCGTAGTTGACATAATCTCCAACAATCAGAAAATAGTTGGCGTGCCCCCCTTGTTTGATAATTCCCAACTCATAATCAATCCGCTGTCGGATAGGTTCAGAGAGTTCGCCATATTTCTCGCGTAAGCCTTGGTAGCACAACTCTTTGAGATAACCGTCGTGTGTGTACCCTTCGGGGACCTCGTATTTCGGCATCGGGTCGCGTTGAGAGTCGAGTTCAAGGTTGCACCGATTCGCAATTTCAAGCGTGTTGCTGATCGCCTCTGGTGGATAATCCTTCAGAGCCTCTCGCATTTCGTCAACACTTTTAAAGTAGAAATGATTGTCATAGCGGAGCCGCCTTTGGTCATTGACAGTTTTCTTGGTCTGGATACAGAGGAGTACATCGTGCATCCCGTGGTCAGATTTGCGAAGATAGTGGCAATCGTTTGTGCCGACGAGCGGAAGATTGAACTCTTTCGCCAATTCAACCATCACTGGATACGCTTCAAGTTCCTTGTCAATGTAGTGATTCTGCACCTCAACGTAGAGGTTCCGTTTCCCCATGATCTCCATCAAGGTTTTGAAATTCTGAATCGCTTCGTCTCGCCGATCTGCACAGATGAGTTGTGGCACCTGTCCTTGGATACACCCCGTCAGCGCGATAACCCCGTCCCGGTATTCGCGCAGGATTTCCATGTCAATACGCGGCTTGCGATTGAACCCCTCTGTGTATCCGATTGATACCAGTTCCAAGAGATTCCTATAGCCGGTCGCATCCTCAGCGAGTAGTGTGAGGTGATAGGGACCCCCCTGTTCCTGCTCACGTGTCTTTCGGCTCCCGTGTGCGACATACACCTCACAACCGATGATCGGGTTAACCCCCGCCTCTGTTGCCTTGCTGTAGAGTTCCCATGCCCCGAACATGTTGCCGTGGTCGGTAAGTGCGACAGCAGGGACGCTATTTTCGACTGCCCAATCCACCATATCCGGAATACGGCATGCCCCATCGAGCATGCTGTATTCGCTATGGTTGTGTAGATGAACAAATTCGGAACCGGTTGTGGACGGAACAGAAGTACCATCTCCCGGTGAAGTATCGCTCTTCTGAGTCGAGAGTGGAGTGGTCGATCCACGCTGTGGTTCAACCTTGTTTGCAAGGATAGTGACGATAACCGTGTCATTAGGTTCAGGATCATCGTCCCTATAGGCCAGTCCAAAAATAATCTGTGCGTCGAATGCCTCATCTTGAAGCACACTCATCGATGCATCCAACTCATTCATCATGAAGTCTGGTGGGGCACTAATTTTAGTGATCAACCCAGTTGCACCTCCAATGCTTTTCCCATCCAGCAGTGGTGAGGTCATAGCGTTTTCCATAGCGATTCGCGCCCGGTTTTCACCTTTCGCTTGTCCTACACCCATCATCACCGTGCCAGCATCGTTCATGATGCTCTCTATATCGGCAAAGTCAACGTTAATCTCGCCCGAGTCCACAATAATATCGGCGATAGTTTCCATGCCGAGCACCACGGTTTCATCGCTCATGCTGAACGCTTCGCTCGTTGAGGGCTCCACATCCACAGTATCAAGGAGTCGCTGATTCGGGATCACGATAACGGCATCAGTGTTGTCTCGGAGTTCCTGAAGTCCGTATCCTGCTTGCTCGGCGCGGCGTTGTCCCTCAAAATCGAACGGGCTTGTTGCAACGCCTATTGTTAAAGCCCCCTGCTCCCGGGCGAGAGATGCGATTAAAGGTGCTGCACCTGTCCCTGTCCCGCCCCCCATGCCAGCAGTAACGAAAACCAGACGCGCATCCGCAACGACGGTATTGAGCGTTTCCAAATCTTCTTCAGCCGCCCCTCTGCCTACCTCTGGATTCGCATCTGCACCAAGTCCTTGCGTGATTTCAGCACCGATTTGCACCTGTGTTGCCCCATCACACGTACGGAGTGCTTCTAAATCCGTATTCACAGCGTAAAACTCAATTTCTTTCAAACCGGCCGCAATCATCCGTTTGATGGCGTTGCCACCCGCGTCGCCGACACCGAAGACTTTAATGATGTTCTGCGACGACTTGGATACCTCTTTTTTTTGCGTCATAGTTGTTTCCCTCTTAACCTCTTCAACACCAAATTCCTTACGCAGGAGTGCCCGAATCTCTCTGAGCCTCGTCTTGACGGTGCCAACTGCCAAGCCGATCTCCTCCGCAATCTCTTTGATGGTCCACATCTCTAAGTAATACAGCACTGCGACAGTACGCACCTTCTCAGGAAGGTCATACACTGCCTCCGCTACAGCTGCGCGAAGTTCCGTCTCTCGAAAACGAGCAATCGCATTCCGATCAATAGTTTCAGCCAGCTGCTCCGCACTCTGAAGGATTTCACCGCTCGCACGCGTGTTGCGGGTGTAGTACCTTCTGCAGGTAGTATAGGCTATCTTCCGAAGCCATGCACCGAAACTACTGACCTCTCGGAGACCGCCGATGTTTTCCCAGACGGCTACCCAAATGTCCTGAAAGATCTCTTCGGCATCGCGGGCTTGGCGGGAGTTCCAGACGACCAATTGCCAAATTCTCGAGCTATAGCGGGCTGCGAGTTGCGCAAATGCTTCCTCATCGCCCGATTGCACGAGCCTAATGAGTTCTTCATCTGTCAAGTCTGTGTACGTTGATGAATCATATCGCATAGACAAATCCCCAATAAGATTTCAGTTATAAAGAGGGAAAATTTTGGGAAAAGGGTTTAAAATTTTTTCTGAATCGCGGAATTCGGTAAAGGGAACCTTCATCGCCGCCGGGATGCCATGTCGAATCCGACTGCTGCAACAAGCACAATCCCTTTGATTATATCCTGCCACGAGGCATCCATGTTCGCCATACTCATGCCGTTATTGAGGCTCTCCATCACAAACGCACCCAGAATTGCACCGAAGATACTCCCGCGTCCACCCATTAAACTGGCACCACCGATGACACACGCGGCGATGGCATCCAACTCCAGTAGTCGTCCGGCTTCTGGACTGGCACTTCCCACGCGCGCTGTCATCACAATACCAGCAACCGCCATCAAGGCACCCATTGTCGCGAATACCCGCAACGTAATACTGCGCACGTTGACACCGGAGAGGTACGCCGCCTCAGCGTTTCCACCCACCGCGTACACATAACGTCCGAAACGGGTGCGGTTCGCTATGAAATGAAACACGAACGCCAACCCGAACAGAATACATACAGGAAATGGAATCCCTTTATGGGCATTCATCACGGTGATGAACGCCACAATTAATGCCGATATTCCGGCTACTTTCAATAGGAATATATGGAGAGAGGTTTGTTCTGTGCCGTATTTTATTCGTGCAGCGCGCTGCCGATAAAAACCGTAACCGCTGATGCCCAGCTCAACAATCATGAGGATCCATCCAAGTGTGGGTGAAAGATACGCGTTGCCAATTGCTTTAAGCCAATTGTCTGGAAGAAGGATGGTCTCGCCTTTGGTAAAGGCTAACATCAAGCCGCGATAGACTAAGAAGCCACCCAATGTGACGATGAACGCTGGGATTCGCTGATACGCCACGAGATATCCTTGCATCAGCCCCATCAGGATACCGATACAGATAACGGCAAGGAGTGTCACAACAATCGGTTGCCCCCACCAGACGTGCACAATCGCGCCGATAGCACCGAGCAGCCCAGCACCGTAACCGACAGACAAATCAATGTTGGCAGAAACGATGACGAGTGTCATGCCGACAGCGAGGATAGCTGTGACGGCGGCTTGGCGGGAGAGGTTGGATAGATTCCGAGTGCTAAGGAAAGTGCCGCCGGTCAGTAGTGTGAAAATCATCCAGACACAAACCAGCGCAAGCACCATCGCATACATACGGAGATTAAGAAGCTTCATCTGTCAGGAATCACTCCTATTTAGGTGGGAGCCGAATCCATCTTTCAAGGGCGGCAGCATCCTCAAAAAACGAACGGATGAGGGCAAATTCGTCGGGGGTTGAGATTGCACAACGTAGCAGTCCTTCCCAGGAACCGTAAACCTCCAGCTGCTCAAGCCAGATTTTACGCAATACTTCTGTATCCAGTGGAGCCATACCACTCGGCACTGCAGCTATCTTCATTAATTTTATCGTATCGGAAGTGGACATCTCTGATGAATAAGTATCCATTAATGGATCAATCAGGTGCATCTCTATGAAGGGTTCTATTTCTTCTGAGTCGGTAGTGATGTCTGGTTCGTTCGCGATCAACTCACGGAATTTGAAATAGAAATCTATGCAGATTTGGGTTTGCTCATCCGTTGCCTCCGGTGGAAGAATCTCTTTAAGCGCGGACGTAGCAGCTGATTTCTGTTCAGTGGTGGGAACTGCGGTAAGATACGTCGGATAATCTTTATATGCTGCGCCGACTTGCGCTTCAAGATAAGTCAAATAAGGATGACTTGACAAAACTACATCCAAAGTTCCTTCTTCTTGAAGAACTTGTGTTAAGAGTTTTTCTTGGCTTTCCGTTAAAGGTTTTTCCGCAGATTCTATTAAGAACGTTTCTCGTTCTTCAAGGTGTGATACCATATCCTTCATAAATCCCGCTATTGCAAAGGGAGCCTTTATAGCACTTACGGCACCACAACCGAAAAATGTGGTCAATGAAAGACAACAAAGGAGCAAGCAAAGGATAGGAGTCCCCTTGCGTAATTTGTGTTCTGCACCCCATAACCTATTATTTTGGTTCATGATAACTCCTCCAGAAGCGGAAACTATAATTTTGCGCTAACATGCAAGGAGGTTCTGAAAATTTTTCGTCGTTATCTCACCGATTACTTCTATGGAAGTATTGCGAATATCCGCAATCTTTTCCGCCACAGCGCGGACATAAGCCGGTTCATTCCGTTTGCCACGTCGGAATTGGGGAGAAAGCCATGGACAATCAGTCTCTATCAGCAGTCGGTCCCCACGGACTTCCTGCGCGACGGCTTGGATATCTTTGGCATTCGGATAGGTTACAATTCCACCGATACCGATATGGAATCCGATCGCAAGGCTTCTATGCATCAACGCGACATCACCGGTAAAGCAGTGCAGCACACCTCGGATCCGCCCCTGCCGTGTCTCTAAAATAGGTAAAATGTCCATGTAGGCATCGCGGTTATGGATAACAATAGGCAGCTGCAGCTCTTCGGCGAGATCCAACTGTTGTTCAAACGCCTCTTTTTGTAACGGACGCGGCGAGAGATTGCGATAGTAATCCAATCCCATTTCGCCGAGCGCAAGGACTTTCGGATGTGTGGCGAGTTCGCGAAAGGTTTTTAGCACATCGGAGGTCAGATCTTTTGCATCATGCGGATGCATCCCGACGGTGGCATAGATATGCGTGTGTTTCTCCGCCAATTCCACAGCACCCAAGCTCGTCTCCATATCAAACCCTATGACGAGGATGTTGGAAACATCGGCTTCTTCCGCGCGCTTTAGCACTGCATCGCGATCTTGATTGAATTGGGAGAGTTGAATGTGCGCATGCGAATCAATAAACATTCCGACCCCTAACCCCAGTAGGTGCGGTCTATAACCGCACCGAATTTAAAAGACAGATTCAATTATATCAAAGGCGTTCGGATAACAGTTTCAAGTGTATGCGCACGGGGTGGCTGTGTCACCAGAAACAGAATTAAGTTTGCCACATCCTCTGGAAGTGTGAGATGTTCAATCACGTCATCTGGGTGGTTATCACGACGCATCTTGGTGTCTACAGGACCTGGACAAACAACCGAGGCTTTCACGCCGTGCGGTCTGCCTTCATTGTTCGTTGTCTCAGTGAAACCGATAACGGCAAATTTGGAGGCACAATACGCGCCGCCGTTGACATGCCCAAATTTACCAGAAACCGAAGAGACATTGACGATATGTCCATACTTCTGCTCACATAAATGGCTGAAAACGGCTTGCGTACCGAGAAATACACCCTTGAGATTGACTGCTATTGTCAGGTCCCAATCCTCTTCCCGAATTTTTGGAATTGGGTTGTGGATCGCCACGCCTGCGTTGTTAACGAGAATGTCCACCTTGCCGAAGGTGTCAAGCGTCTGGGCAACCATCGCATCAACATCGGCTTTCAACTGAATATCGGTTTTAATGGCGAGTGCCTGTCTGCCGAGCTGCTTCACCTCTTCGGCGACAGCATTTATCTCGGTATCCGTCCGTGCGGCAAGGACGACATCAGCACCTTCCTTGGCAAATGCTAAGGCGGTTGAGCGACCGATCCCGCGCCCACCTCCTGTGATAATCGCGATACGGTTTTCAAGTTTCACAAGTTCTCCTCAAAGTTTTTTTAATTCTTCGTAAGGCGTTAGACCAGGTAGTTTGTTCATCACCTGAACGAACCGCAAGGTATAATTAAAAATCCGTTCACCTACGATATTTGATACGCTGCCAGTTTCTGCTTGTTGAACAGAATCCCGTGCCCCGGACGTTCAGGTGGCGAGAAGTGTCCATCCTTGAGCTGCAAGGTATCATCAAGCACCGGATCCAGCGACGGAATATATTCCACAAACAGCGAGTGTGGCACCGCTGCAGAAAGATGCACGTGAAGATCCATCAAGAAATGCGGAGAGACCGAAAGTCCGAAGCACTCTGCCGTATGCGCAACCTTCATCCACTCAGAGATACCACCGACACGGACTGCATCAGGTTGAAGGATGTCCGCTGCGCCTTGTGCGATGTATTCCTTAAAAACATACTTATTATAAATCGTCTCACCAACAGCGATCGGAATCGTCGTTTTCTCTCGTAAGTTCACGTGGCTATCCACATCGTCCGCTTCGATCGGTTCCTCAAACCAGAAAAGACCCGCTTCCTCAACACGACATGCAAGTTGAATCGCTTCGCGGGCGTTCCATTTCATGTTGGCATCAATCATGAGATAGGGTTCCTGCCCAATCGCTTTCCTGACAGCGAAGATACGTGCTACGTCTTCATAGAGGCTATCGCGACCGACTTTAATCTTGATACCCTTGAAACCCTGCTCGACAAACGCGACAGACTGCCTGACAAGCTCATCTTCAGAAAGATGTAGCCAACCACCATCCGTGTTGTAGACGGGAACAGCAGGTCTCGCACCACCGAGGAGTTGATAAAGCGGCAATTCGGCGCGTTTTGCCATGAGGTCCCAGAGTGCAATATCCACCGCCGCCATACCTAAAGTGACGATGCCACCTCTGCCGACCCAGTGTGTGTCCATCCACATCCGATTCCAGATCCGGTCGATGTTGGAGGCATCCTCTTCAAGGAGGATAGGCGTGAGGTAGGCATCCATAATCTGTTTAATCGCTTCCCCACCTTTGCCGATGGTATAGGAAAACCCAGTGCCGACGACCCCATCTGCGTCTTCAATCTCAATGAAAGGGAACTCCATAGAAACAAAGGTTTGGATGGCATCAACGCGCTCCACTTGGGGTGGGATGTCGTAGAGAGATGTACGAACCGCTTTAATTTTCATTGGAATTTGCCTACTGCTTTAAGTTTTCCATCATCGCCAATAACTTTTCAATACAGATGCGCGAGGCTTCCTCACCGGCTTCAGAGAACGCTTGTCCTGCAGGACGGTTAAGGATGGCATCGTCAATTTTGAGTGAGGGTCGCCAATGCGTCTCAAGGGTGAGATGTCCCTCATATCCATCATCAATGAAGGCTTGCAGCTGCCCTTCCCAGTCGATTATACCATCGCCCACGGGCACAGATTCTATTTCGCCTGTGTCTGGGTTGGCATCCGCGTCCTTGAGGTGCGCGTGGATCATCGTTGATTTCATACGATTGTAAGCATCGGGATACGGGGTTTCGCCCCCCTTTGCGTGTGCTTCATTGGCGGGATCCCAGATGCCACGGATATTCGGTGAATCAATCTGTTCGATAAACTCTGCTGTGAGTTTGGCAGTGCGGAGCGAGGTCGTAGATTCGTTTTCCATGCCGAGCACAATGCCTTCGCCATCTATCATTCTGCGCGGTTCATCGTAGGAAGCGATAATCTCATCCCACCGCGCCTCCGTTTCACCGGTGTCCCAAAAGACGAAGGTCCGGATGAGATTGGTGTCAAACGCCTTTGCCGTTCGGATGCATCCTTCCAGTATACCGAGATGTTCTTTCCGTTCCGCAGTGTTGTCCATATCGCATTTAAAAAATGGCGATGCAACACCGATAGTCTCAATGTCAGTGCCGTCCAATAGCCGTTTCATCTCGTCGATGTCGGTATCGGTAAGCTCGTGTGGCAGTTTGTCCCAGACCGAGCGAATTTCGATGGAGTGTAGATTGAATTCTTTCACAAAATTGACAACGGTAGCGAAGTCTTGTGAAACTTCGTCGTTGATAACGCCGAGCTTAAACATAACTATGTATCTCCTTCAAAACTTTTGGGACATATTAGCACAGCGCGGCGTTAATGGCAAGTGGGATTTCAGGTTTAGGAAAATTGGTTTGCAATGAAGGCAAAAATCGTGCTAAAATAGCATTAGGAGAAAATGATGAACTACACAGAATTATCGCTGCCACAAGACCATAGAGAAGAAATCCATCGGATTCTAACTGATGCTTCCAATAGAACCGGTGGCATAGATAGCGAATCTATACTGCGAAGCCTACAAGAACTCACCACCGACGATGCAGACCTCCAAGCATGCTTTGCAGACATCGCCATCCCCTTGCTCGAAGCCTCCATAGATTCACCGAACCCTGAAGCTGCCTTAAGTCGTTTTTCACGCTTTGCACATGTCACATTTAACCGCAGATGGCTCTATCAATTGTTGCGAGATACCCAGTCTCTCATACGTCCCGTGATCTTTTGCTTCGGTGCCTCCAATTACCTATCCGAGATATTGATTCGCACGCCTGAATACTTCCATGACATCATTGATGCGGATGTGATGGAACAGCAGAAGACTTCTGAAATAATGTATCAGGAACTTAAACAATCAATCTCGAGGTTCGCTTCGGTCGAGCAAAAACTCCGTATCTTGCGGCGATACAAACGACGCGAGACGCTCCGTATCGGACTGCGCGACCTGCTTAAAACGGCAGATGTCGCCACAACGACATTGGAGTTGAGCAATTTAGCAGAGGCAGCGTTGCAACACTGCTATGAGATCGGGCGCGATCAGGTAATGAAACCCAAGTTCGGAACGCCTCTCAACGAAGACGGGGACGCGCCCTGCTATTTTGCCATCATCGGGATGGGAAAACTCGGCGGCTATGAACTCAACTTCAGCTCCGATATCGACCTCATTTTTGTCTATTCAGACGATGCACGCACGGATATGGGGACCGACAACAGCGAATATTTCTCACGCCTTTGTGAATTCATCATCAAAGCGATGAGTGAGATAACACCAGAGGGTTACGTCTTTCGGGTTGACATCCGTTTGCGTCCTGAAAGCAGTGCAGGCGTTATTATCCGTTCTATGGAGAGTTATGAAAGCTACTATGAAGGTTGGGGTGATTTGTGGGAACGTCAGGCTTTAATCAAAGCGCGACCGGTTGCCGGGGATATGGAATTTGGCGACGAATTCATGCGCATGATTCAGCCGTTTGTGTATCAGCGCTACTTAGATGGCGTAACGCTCACTGAGATTAAGGCGGACATTCGGCGCACCAAAGCGCGAATCGAGGAACGGCTCATCAGTGAAAATACGAGCCTTGAACGGCACGTAAAACTCGGTCCTGGTGCCATTCGTGATATCGAATTCACCGTGCAATGCCTCCAGATGATTCACGGTGCCAAGCGAAAATCCGTGTGTTCACACAATACTTTGGAAACGCTCGCGGCACTAAAGGAAAATGAGTTCCTCGACCCAGAGGATGCGGACGCACTTTCGACTGCCTACCGGTTCTTACGTACCGTTGAGAACGGCATTCAAATTGAGGCGGACCAGCAGCGCTACTCAATTCCAGAGGGGGAAACCGAAGCACGCGAACTCGCCCGACGCGTCGGATACCAACACTCCGTAGAAACTGATGCGCTGGAAACATTTCGGGCGGATTATCGCGTACATACTGAGCGAGTGCGCTCCACCTTTCGGAAAATCACCACAACTTCGATTGAATCTGAAGATGGACTTGACATTGCCGTTCTGCTTTCTGAAGAAGATCCACAGCAGTTGGAGAATTTCTTGAGCACATTCCGCTTTGAAAATGTGAGGGAGGCACAACGCCTCCTAAAACGACTCGCAAACGGTGGCGACGGCATCCAATTCTCCCCAGGTGTCAGACGCACCTTCTTTAAACTCGCGCCGACGCTCCTAAGTGTCTTACGAGACTCTCCGAATCCAGACATGGCACTTCGCTACCTTTCAGCATTTACAGACAAGGTCGGTGCGCGTAGCAGCTACTACACGATGTTCGCGGAAAAGCCATCAACGCTTGAAGCACTGACCCGTGTCTGTGGTACGAGTCTGTATCTCGCAGATATGCTCATCGTAAGCCCCGAACTTTTTGATCTACTCACCGTCCCAACGTTGGTAGAACGTACCAAGACTCTCACTAAGAAACAGGAAGAGGCGTTAAAAATTGCAGCGGAGGCACCAGAGGGAAGGATGCTGTCTATGCTGCGGCGATATAAGAACGACGAAATTTGGCGTATCGCCTTACGAAACATTCTCGGTAACGCAACACTGCCGGACACAACGCAGGAACTCTCTGATTTAGCCGAAGCGATTCTGCAAGCGATTTACCCAGAAATTGAGGCAGAGTTCCGCGAGGCACACGGGACGCCGCTTGCTCCTGATGGGACACCTGTTACCTTCGCAATCGTCGCGATGGGTAAGTTTGGTGGTCGCGAACTGAACTTCAGCTCAGACTTAGATGTTATGTACGTCTATTCAGCAGATGGCGAAACGACGCAAGGCATGCCAAACGTGGAATATTTTTCAGCCGTCGGTTTGGAGTTAGTAAATCGACTTGCGGGAAATCAGGGAATGGGTGTCTATGAAATCGACCTGCGACTCCGTCCATACGGAACAGGTGGTGCGATTGCCCTGTCATTGGAGGGATATCAGAATTACTACGATAACGCTGCAGAAGTCTGGGAACGTCAGGCACTCACGCGCGCACGTGTCGCAGTCGGGGATACGGAACAGCTCGGAAACCAATTTTTGGAAATCGCTCACGATTTTTGTTACGGGACATCTCTAACGCCTGAAGAGATTGCTCAAATTGTGCATACGCGCCAACGAAAAGAAGCACAAGCGACTCGTAGAACATCTACTCGGCGCAGACGGAGCGGCAAAGCGCAGACACCTACTACCAATGTGAAATCGGGATATGGCGGGCTTGTGGATATTGAATTCGCTGTCCAAACGCTTCAACTGGTGCATGGCGGAAAGGAACCTTCTGTGTGTGTGCAAAATACACCGCTCGCGATTGACAAGCTGCAAAATATCGGTGTCCTGACAGAGGAACAGCGCGATGGATTAACCGAAGCGTATCAATTTCTGCGGCGCGTCGAAAATGCGTTACGGATCGTCCATGACCGGGCACTGGACGCGCTTCCAAAAAATCGGGCAGAATTGGGACAGTTGGCACGCCGTCTCGGATACACGGGTGATGCCGATACACCCGCTGTGGAAGCGTTTTTGCAGGATTACGGGAAGTGGACCGAAATGACCCGCGCACTTTTCAACCAGATCCTTGTTGATTGAGGCGATAAACATTCCCATCACCATTCAACCGAAAATTCTGTCTCCCATATACCAACCGATTCCAAAGGCCACGAGGAGCATGAGAAATAGAAGCACTTTAAACACTCGACTACTCAAGAATATCGATATCTTTGACTTCTCAAACATTTCTATTTCTTCCTTATATTCCCTCTTATATTTTTTTAAAGCAGGTCTATACCAAAACACCCAAGTGAAAAGTGCTGCGAGCAGAAATATTGATGCAAGTAACAAAAGGAGTTTTTTTGTGCCAAGTGAAATTTGCAGATCGGGAATCAACATATAAAATAGGATTCCCATAGCCGCGAAGCATAAGATGAGTAGCAACATCGCTGCCCAGATAAAATTTCTCAACGCCTGTTTTTTTTCTATGGCGCGTTCGTTTTCCATATTCAAATACTCCTCTGTTGGAAGGTTTTCGGAGAAATAATGACGGGATAGAGGTCCCGCCTAATGTTCTTGTTCCAGACTTACCCAAGTATCACAGAATATAACACAAGTCCAAAAAAAATATCAAGAAAAGTAAACGCGCTATCCAGGGGCATTTAGTTTTCTCTTTTGTAGCGTCCACTTTTAGTTTGCACCCTATAATAACAGTCTATGCTACAAGGGGAAACTAAAGAGTCCTATATGAGCCCGAAATTTCCCTTGAGATATCGCGACAAACCTGCTAAAATAGATGTCAATTCTTTTAGGAGTAGGGAGAAAACTTATGGCTTTTGGACAAGGAACACATCAATATACTGTGGAAGAAAATTGGTGGACGCTCCCAGAAGGTTGGGAATTCGGTTGGGTTCCCGCCGTCGCTGTTGATTCACAGGACCGCGTTTATGTTTACAGTCGAAGTGAGCACCCGATGGTCGTCTTCGATCGGAACGGGAACTTTATTGATTCTTGGGGCGATGATATTCTCAAGGACGCACACGGAATTTTTATTGATGCCGACGATAATATCTATTGTACGGAACGTGACACACACGTCGTGCGGAAGTTTACACCTGAAGGCGAACTGCTGATGACACTCGGCACACCCGATGAACCCGGCGCAGACGGAGAACCCTTCAATAAACCGACGGATTTGGCACTCGGACCCGATGGCGAAATGTTTATCACCGACGGGTACGGCAATGCCCGTGTCCATAAATATTCACCTGATGGTGAACTGATTAAATCGTGGGGACAGCCCGGCACCGGTCCTGGCGAATTCGATCTCCCGCATTGCGTCAGAGTCGATCCCCGCAATAGACTCATGGTCGCCGACCGAGAGAACAATCGGATCCAGTTCTTCACCCTTGATGGAGAATACATTGAAGAGTGGGGAGATCTGTTGCATCCAGACACCATCTATATCGACGAAGAGGATTTTGTCTATATCGCTGAACTGGATCAGCGTATCACCATCATGACGTTAGATGGCGAGGTCGTTTCGCAGTGGGGCAGTGAGCGCGGCAGTGCCGTCCCCGGTGAATTTATGGCATGTCCACACGGCATCTGGCTGGATTCACACGGCGATATATATGTTGGCGAAGTTCAAGAGGATGCACGACTCCAAAAATTCATTCGGCAACGGTAGCATCGGTTTTCCAGAATGAATTTTTCGCACCGTATCATTGTTAATCTAAAGCATTGTAGGGCGAGGTCTCCGTACCTTGCCCGTTCCTACATTTAGGTTAGAGCACGATGACAGAAGGTTTCTCGTTTTTCCAGAAAGTGAATAGGGATTTTGATAAAGCTGCCCAATTCACTGACTATCCACATGGGTTGTTGGAGCAGATAAAGATTTGTAACAGCTCCTGCCATTTCACATTTCCGATAAAACGGGATGACGGAACTATCCAAACCATCCACGGATGGCGCGCGGAGCACAGTCATCACAGCCTCCCGACGAAAGGCGGCATCCGCTACAGCACACTCGTCAATGAGGACGAGATAATAGCACTCGCGGCATTGATGACGTACAAGTGCGCGCTCGTTGATGTCCCATTCGGCGGAGCCAAAGGTGGTATTCAACTGGATAGACGCGAATATTCAGAAACTGAATTGGAGCGTATCACCCGCCGTTATACCTATGAATTGATCCAGAAGAATTACATCGGACCCGGTGTAGACGTGCCAGCACCGGATTTCGGAACCAGCGAAACTGAGATGGCATGGATTCTCGATACCTATATCACAATGGCACCTGATAAACTCAATGCTACCGCATGCGTAACAGGCAAACCGATCGAACAAAACGGGATTCATGGGCGGAAAGGTGCTACCGGACGCGGAGTCGTTTTCGGTTTAGAAGAGGCATGTAGTATTGCTGAGGACATGAAACCCCTTGGGCTATCCCCCGGTCTACACGGAAAAAACGTCGTTATTCAAGGTTTCGGTAATGTTGGTTATCATGCTGCCAAGTTTCTAATGGAGGCGGATGCACGCGTCATTGGGATTCTTGAACGAAACGGTGGTATCTATGATCCACGAGGGTTTGATGTCGAAAAAGTTGCCATGCATCGCGCGGAAACCGGGTCGATCCGAGGGTATCCCGGTGCCACACCTGTTGAGAATCCGAGCGACGGTTTGGAGTTAGCGTGCGATATCCTTGTGCCAGCCGCACTTGAGAACCAACTCACAGCAGAAAACGCACCTCGGATTAAAGCCGCCATTATTGCTGAAGCAGCGAACGGACCTACAACCCCAGAAGCGGATGAGATTCTTCAAGAACGCGGGATTATGATTATCCCAGATACCTACCTCAACGCCGGTGGTGTCACCGTCTCCTATTTCGAGTGGCTCCGGAACCTCTCTCACGTGCAACTCGGACGGCTCGGCAAACGTTTTGAAGATAGCACTCAACATGCAATGCTTCACGCCGTTGAGAAAGCAACCGGTTATCAGTTTTCGGAAGATGAACGTCAGTCAATACATGGTGCTGATGAGGAAGATTTAGTGAACTCTGGACTCCAAGATACGATGATAAGAGCCTATCAGGAACTGCGTGAGACACGTATGCAACACAGAAGTAAAAACGATGATGTGGATTGCCGAACGGCTGCATTTATCAATGCCATCCATAGAATCGCAAAATCCTATATGCAGCTCGGTATTTTCCCCTAATTCATAACGCCAACTTTCAAGAAAATAAAAACACAGAAAAGGAAGAAAAAATGATCTCTCTCAGTGTTAATGTCAACAAAATCGCAACACTACGAAACTCGCGCGGCGGCGATATTCCAGATGTCCTCACTGCAGTTGATACCTGTATCGCTGCAGGTGCACAGGGCATCACCGTGCACCCGCGTGAAGATGAACGCCATATCAGACCCGCAGATGTGCTGGACATCGCCGAACGATTAATAGAAATCAATACCCAAAAATCACCCACCATTGAATACAATATTGAAGGCGATCCGAGACCTGACCTTATCGATAGGGTCTTACGCACGAAACCAACCCAATGCACGCTTGTTCCGGTTGTAGCAGGCGAGATAACAAGCCACACCGTTTGGGATATCCGTAAAGATGGCGACACGTTGAAACCGATCATTGCAGCGTTGAAAAACGCCGACATTCGCGTGAGTCTGTTTAGCGGAACGGATGTCGAGCAGATAGCGATGACGCGTGATATTGGTGCCGACAGAATTGAACTCTATACCGCGCCTTACGCCATGGCAGAAACGGAGGCAGAGATTGAACGTGAGTTTGCGTTATTGGAAAAAGCAGCGGTGAAGGCGATGGATTTGGGACTTGGAATCAACGCGGGGCACGATCTGAATCTTGACAACCTACCGCTGATGCAGAAACTACCCGGACTGCTTGAAGTCTCTATTGGACACCATCTGATGGCGGATGCACTCTACATAGGATTGGAATCTGCGGTCAAAGCGTACCGACACGCACTGGGGCAGCAGGCGACATGACAGCATCCAAAACGTGCGCTGTCTTCGATTTGGACGGCACAATTATCCGTCTCTCATCAGAGCAGATTTTTCTGGCGTATCTGTTAAACCACGGCGAGATTCCGATACCGAATTTGCTCGCGTGGACTTCCAATTTTCTGAAGGTTAAGTCCCTACCAGTGGCGAAATCCAATAAAGTTTACCTTCGCGGTTTGGAACGGGATCATATCCATGAGATTGCCCACCGCTGTTTCATTAACAAACTGCGTGCAAGCATCGCGCCTCACATTGCTGAATTGATACATTTCCACCGCGCCGAAGGACGCACAGTCGTTCTCATGTCAGGTTCGTTGTCGTTTCTTGTTCAACCGTTTTATGAGCATTTCCAAACCGATATGATGGTCGCTCACGAGTTGGAGGTAGTTGACGGAAAGTTCACAGGACAACGTGTTGGGTTACACCCTTTCGCGGAAAACAAAGCGAAACTCGCCCAAAAACTCGCAACCGAACACGGGTTTGATTTGAGCCGCTCTTACGCCTACGGAAACCACCACACAGATGCCCATAAACTGGAATTGTTCGGGTATCCGGTTGCCGTTAATCCGGACCGGCAGCTTAGGCGCATCGCGACGGAAAAAAACTGGCAAATAGAACCGTAGTGGCAGCTAACTATCGGCTATCAGTCCAAGTCCGCTTGTAAGCCCGATTTATTATATGAATGGATTGTAGGTAGGAACCCTGTTTGCCCGATTTATAGGAAACTGACAACCGATAACCGACAACTGATAACCAATATGCGACTTGAAAAATATATTGCCACATCAGGAATCGCCTCTCGGCGGGCAGCGAAAAAGAGCATCCAAACGGGGGCTGTTACGGTCAACGGAGAACCCGTTTTGGTTCCCGGACACCCGATTAACGTAGAAACCGATGCCGTTGAATTTGAAGGGAAACCGGTTGAACCGCTAACAGAACACATCTATCTGATGTTGAACAAACCAGCGGGTTACGTGACGACACGGCACGATGAACGCGGACGCCCCACCGTCATGGATCTCGTCTCAGATCTTCCCGATACTATCTACCCTGTCGGACGCTTAGACTTGGAGACCGAAGGGCTTCTCATCTTTACAAACGATGGAGATTTCGCCTACCAGTTACTACATCCGAGCCATGAGATAGAGAAAACCTATCTCGTGTGGGTGAAAGGAGCACCGCGCGACGACGCGATTCAACGGTTACGTCAGGGCGTTACGATCCCGAGCGGAACAACGGCACCGGCAAAGGTCAAGCATTTAAAGGTAAGTAAAGATGGCGCGTCAACGAAGTTTGAGGTAATAATTCATGAAGGGAAAAAACGGCAGGTGCGCCTGATGTTTAAAGCCGTGGGGCATTCGGTAATCCGTTTAAAGCGGGTCCGAATGGGTAGTTTGCGGTTGGGCAACCTTCCATCTGGAGAGCACAGATTTCTGACATCAGAGGAAATTTCCGAATTGATGGCGTTGTAGGCGCGGTTTGGAGCCGCGCCTACCGGAGATTGTTATTTGGACTCCGCCAAATCTCTGACCTGTTCTAAACGCGCTTCAGCACTTCGCCTTATATCTTCATCTGAAGTATGATGGGCTAACTTTTCAAGCACCGCAATAGCTTCTTTAAAATGCCCTTTGATGCCGTACGTCACACCGAGATAAAGCTGAGCGTGTTCATGGACATCGCTTTTCGGATACTTGTCTATCACAGTTTTGAAGTGAGAGACTGCTTCCTCAAAGGTCGTCTCTGCTTCAGGACTTTCAAGCATATCACCAAGCGTCCTGGCGTAAGCGAGTCCCAACTGGTTATGCAAGTTTGGGATGAGCTTTGATTTGTTCCTCGGATCATGTTCAAATGCTTTCTCGCTGAACATGACCGCTTTTTCAAGCTGCTTCCGATCTAAATAGGTAAGCGCGACTTGAGCGTTAAGTTTAGCATCGTCCGGTTTCTTCTCAAGTTTGGCGAGTTTTTTCGAGAAAGCTTCCTCTTTTTCCAACGCAGCTTCTATCACGGGTGCAAAGCCGTCAGGACCGATGAATCCTACGTGCTGAGCGATCATACCACCATCCGAACTCGTGAAAACGATCGTCGGATAGCCAGGGACTTCATACCGCATCAGGGCTTCTCTATTTTCGGGGTGTTCGGTATCTTCAGGATTGACCTTGATGGTAACGAACTTTTTGGACATTTCGACGATACGAGCATCCGTAAATGTTTCGGCATCCAGCCGACTACATGAGCCTCACCAGTCAGTGTAGAAGTCCAGCATAACGGGTTTGCCCGTCTTCGCTGCTTCTTTCATGCCGTCCTCAAGCGATTTTTCCCATTTAACCCCTTCGCCCGCAATGAGCGCGGGGACTGTGCCCACCATCAGTAGTAAGACACCGAGTGAAATGCGGCGAAAAACAGAATTAAACATAAATTCTCTCCTTTTTTTAGATAACGTCTTAATTTACGATTCCATTAATTTCAGGAGTGTCATTAGCACACCTGCACTACTGTTCCGTTGAAGCGTCTTCGCTCTGTTCAAGCGCAGCTGCGCTGGTTGTTTTGCTCGATAGCGTCGTACGACACTTGAAGCAGGTAATAATAATTCTGACGAGCTCTTTCTGTCTGCCAACAAAGGACTGCTTTTGCTCTGTTTGTACGTGCCTTTGGCAGCGAGGGCACCACTGTTGTTTTGCGCCTAACACGGCTGACTCCTTTGTGATATTGTGTCCAGAATTAATGCCCTCTGCTCGCGTGCAAAAAATAGACACACCTTATCACGGTAAAAGTTCCACTTTTGTAGTTCGTCTCAATAGACATCACTTCCCAACGCAGAATTGGGAGAAGATCCTATCGAGAATGTCTTCAGTCGTTGTCTTACCGACGATGTCCCCGAGTCCATCCAAACTAATTCGCAAATCGACAGCAACGAGATCGGGAGGCATACCGTTTTCGAGGCTCTCTATCGCGTAATTGAGTCCTTCGTTAGCACGTCGGAGTGCCTCTTGATGGCGAGCGTTTGTCACAATCGGCGATTCGCCGATGACGGATTCGCCGCCAAGCAGTTCCTCACAGACGGCTGCTTTTAACTTGTCAAGCCCTTTACCCTCTGGAATCGCTGTTTCAACAATCCGTTTTTTCGGGCAGTGGGCAAGTAGTACGGCTGATGGTATCACAACCGGTAAGTCAATCTTGTTCAGAATAAGAATCGCCTTAGACGATTGCGCTGTTTGTAAAAGATCTAAATCGGCATCATTTAAAGGTTGCGATGCGTCAAACATCAGCAGTCGTAATTCTGCCCTATCAAGTACCGCTTTGCTCCGTTCAACGCCTTCTTGTTCAACGATGTCGGTTGTTTGTCGAATACCAGCAGTATCAATGAGCTTCAGCGGAATGCCGCTGATATTAACGGCTTCCTCAATCGTATCGCGCGTTGTGCCGGGTGTATCCGTGACGATGGCGCGTTTTGTTCCAACAAGCGCATTGAGAAGACTCGATTTTCCGACGTTGGGCTTACCCAAAATCGCGACGTTGACACCTTCCGTGATAATTCTACCCTCGGTAGCAGTTTCGAGCAGAGCAACTAAGTCCGACTGAACCACACGTGCGGTTTCGAGCTGCGTCTCCACCTTCATGAAATCCAAGTCTTCCTCAGGAAAGTCGATAGATGCCTCGATTTCTGCAAGTAAACCTGCCAGTCTGTCACTCAGACGATTTACGGTGTCAGAGAGCCTCCCAGCGAGTGTCTCTATAGCGATTTTTCGACTTAGATCTGTCTTTGAGGCGATGAGTTCAGCAACCGCTTCAGCTTGTGCCAAGTCCAACCTTCCGTTAAGGAAAGCACGTTTTGTGAACTCCCCCGGTTCTGCAATCCGTGCACCGCTCTTCACTACCAAATTCAACACAGCCGTGAGCGTCACCATCCCACCGTGGCAGTTAAATTCGACGATGTCTTCCCCCGTATACGTTTTAGGGGCGTGCATGATGCCAAGTAGGGCTTCATCAATAACCTCATCGGATGCGGTGGCATCCACAATGTGTCCGTATGTAAGTGTATGCGTTGGTAGTTCTGCGAGGGATACTGTGCGCAGTGATCGGAACAATTCAGAGGCAATCGGCAGAGCGAGCGAACCACTTACTCGGACAATGCCGATGCCGGCTTCACCCCGTGCTGTCGCGATGGCAGCAATCGTATCATGGAATTTCATTTTTTGGACCCAACGCACAAAACAAGAGATACCAATGATGTCCCATTAAAGCACCAGAAGCATAGGAAAATTGGACACCAGCGTTTAATTAGGGTTGTAGGGTTGTTGCGTTGTGACAACGACACGCCGCATTTCGCCTTCACCTTGGCTATAAGTAGAAACGACATCGTCCTCCTTCAAAGCAACATGAATAACGCGCCTGTCACGTGCGGACATCGGTGCGAGGACAACCTCTCGGTCAGTATACCTAACTTTTTCTGCTACTTGGCGCGCCATTTCAATGAGCCGATCTTCCCGCCGTCCTCGGTAGCCTTCGGTATCAACAAAAACCCGTTTTTTTACAAGCGAAGCTTTATTGATGATACAATTAAGCAGTCGTTCAATCGCGTCAAGGGTCTGTCCGTGTTTTCCGATGAGCAAGGCGGGACTGTCTGTGGCGATATTGAGATGTGTGCTTCCATCAACAAATTCTGATTCAACCTCTGCATCAATCTGCATCCGGTTGAGAATCTCCCTTAGGATTGTTTCTGGTGCGGTAGAGACATCTTGCTTGAGTGTCGCCCGGATTTTCGCCGGTTTTGCGCCGAAGTTTAAAATTCCTTTCGTCGGTTCACTAATGATGTCAATTGTAACTTGCTCCCGAGTTGCCTCGAGTTCGTTCAGCGCATGTTCAATTGCTTCCTCCACTGTATCGCCTTCGGTTTCAATGTAGTGTTGCACAGGTTAATATCCTCCTTACAGAGTCGTTTCCAGCGATGGAGTCGTCAATGTGGTTTGTAGACTTTGTTATACAGTGCTGGTTTATCGGACCTATTTTTGTTTCGGATTATTCCGCCTTTTCGTGTCCGTTGATGCGGTTTGATCGTCGTCAGTCGCGCTTCGATTCTGTAGGTATTGTTGTGCTATTGTAAATACATTGTTGCATAACCAATACAGCACAAACCCGGATGCCCAGTTGTAGAAGATAAAGATAAAAATTAGGGGCATAAACTGCATCAATTTCGCTTGCATGTTGTCGGTTGTTGGTGTCATATTGCCAACAAATTTCTGCTGGAGCCAAGTGGTCAAACCATTTATTATCGGTAGCAGACGGATGGCATCTATCTCTGTAACAATCAATGGAATCGTGAAAGGCAGTTCAACCAAAGTATCAGGTGCCGAGAGATCATTAATCCAGAAAAGAAAAGGTGCTCCGCGGAGTTCTACTGCACTTCCAAGAAGCGCAAAGAGTGCCCAAAAGATCGGGATTTGCGGGAGCCACGGTATGCATCCGCCTAATGGGTTGACACCGTGCTCTTTGTAAAGTCGCATTGTGGCACGGTTGAGTTTCTGTGGATCATCTCTGTATTTCTCCTTCAACTCCACAAGCTGCGGTTGCAGCCTCTGCATCTCCTTCATAGACTTGTGTGCTTTACGAGTGAAGGGATAAGAGATGACTTTCACCAAAGCTGTCAGCAGGATAATCGAGATACCGTAATTCCCAAAGACCCCATGTAATCCTTTGAATATCCAGAGCATTCCCCATGCAATGACCCCGAAAAAACCGAAGTCGATAATTTTGGACAGGTGAAGGACCAAATCCTCTGGTGCATTCGGTGCTTCTATGCTTTTTAGAATTGTGTCGTCCTTCGGTCCAACATAGAGACGGAAAGCATCCACCCTTTTCTGCTGTGCTGGTAGGACAAAACTCGGTACCACGAGTGCTGCTGTCTGCGTTGGCGCAGTGACAGTAATATTGGTTGCGGCATCTGGCTGCGGTGCCTCTATAAATTTATATGTCGCCCCAAGTTGTGGGTCCGGAATCATCAATGCGCTGAAGTACTGACTATCCATACCTGCCCAAAGGATTGTGGCTAAGGCTTGTTCCGACTTGAGCTCGCGTCTCGGTTTATCCTCACCGATGTAAGCCTTCGCGCCCTCCTCACCACGTCGTCCACGTTTACCGCTCCTTTTCTCATGTGGCAACAGATCTGCATTCATACCTCGTCCCCACTGAAGTTGGTATCCATTTATGGGTTCGTTCCCACCCATGAGCAACGGTTCGTCAGAGATGTTTTGGAAGGTTACCACCATGTCAACGAAATAGGTGCCAGGATTGAACGTGAACTGCTTTGTGACCTGTAGTTTCTCTCCAATTGGTGCCCTGAGAGTAAGCGTCTCACTCTTTTGTCCGTTTGTAATGTCAATTTCAGATTTATCAGCCTTCCATGTTGCGCGAAGTGCGTCAAGTTCCAGCTGTGAATTCGCGAACCGGAGGGCGAGGCAGCTCAGCGCATTCTCTGGAATTAAGTTCAAGGGCACTTCATGCGCATCTGACCGGTCTGGAAAATGATTTAATTGCCACTTTCTGGCGATTGCGAGTTTTTCGTTAAAGACAATACTATAGTTATCAGTCCGGACGTTGACTTTTGCGTCCTCCGGGGTTTCCTGAATTGGTGTCCAGAGATCAGGGTTGACGGATGCATCGGCTCCATCCGATGCCGATGGTGTTTCAGCATCGGCGGGTGTTTCGCTTGGACTTGTTGGTATCGGGGTTTCGGTAGTTGTTGGTTCGTTCGGTTGGGGTCCAAAACTATTTTTGAAAATATGTGGACTAATTAGGGTCCATATAACTATTACAGCAACCATTAGAACCAATGCAAGAATATAACGTGCTCCCATCGAAATTAGGCACTCCTCATTTTTTATGTTTCCCAGATATTAATTTTTAAAGTTTGTACCTACTATTTTAGCGGATCAAAGCCACCCGGATGATATGGGTGGCATTTTGAAAGTCTTTTAATTGTTAACCAGCACCCTTTGAGTATTCCGTACCGTTCTAACGCTTGGAGTGCATATTGTGAGCAGGTCGGGTAGAACCGACAAGAAGGTGGTAACAGCGGCGAAATAAAGCGTCGATAAAAGCGGATAAGTCGTACGAACACAACTATCCTACTCAACTTAGAACGTACTCGTTGGTTTTCACTCTGACCTATATCTTCTTCGTGATGCTTGCAATGTGGCACGCCTCTGTTCCTCATTGACCGCTTTCGTTTTTACTTCACTCTGTACCGTCGTGAGTTGGATCGTTTAAAATAGATGCTTTCCGAAATAGACTCAACAATCCATTTTCTGCTTCCTGACACGTGAGTCGGCAGGCTTCTGTTCTGCCGACAACTACAATATCGTATGCGACCTTTATCCGCGGGCGTAACTGCCGGAAGGATTCACGAATTAATCGTTTGACGCGATTTCTTTGGACACTTTTTCCTACTTTTTTGCTGACGGTTATTCCCAATCGGAGGCTATCGAAACGGGTGTGGAACACGTATATCACAAAGTAGCGATTCCAATACTTACTGCCCTTCTGATAGGCGCGCTGAAATTCCCAACGCTTTTTCAGTTTTTTTGGATCTTGCATGGTTTAATTGATATACAAATATTTTCTCCACGACGGATGGCACCCACGAAAATGACGGTTGAGTTGCAGATAGGTTAAAATTGAGGGTGTTTTGGGTTGACGCTTCAGTTTCAGTCGCGCCTCGTAAAGCATCTTACTGCCTTTTTTGTTATTACATTTTTTGCACGCCGTCACGACGTTCTCCCATGTTGTTTCCCCGCCGCGAGAGAGCGGCACCACATGGTCGATCGTGAGCTGCGCTGTCGGGAATTCCGAGTGACAATATTGGCACGTATACTGGTCACGGACAAGCACATTCCTACGTGAAAATTTGACGACACTGCGCGGAACGTGAACGTAGTTTACTAATCGAATTACATGTGGTACTTTTATCGCAGCACTCGGCGAATGAATTTCAACATCAGAGACTTCTTCAGTCTGTGCGGTGCCTTTGAAAACCATTTTCATCGCGCGCCGGAGGTTGCAAACGTTGATCGCTTCGTAACTGGCGTTGAGTACCAAGACAGACATTTCCACTTGCAAGCCCTCTAACCTAAACAACTGGCTTTAACCACATTAACACTTATGTATTTTAACACACTTTCAGCGTAATTGCAACTAAAATCTCCATATTTACGGAAATAGATGTCCTCATTCTTCTTTAGATTGAAGCACCTCTAAGCAAGACAGAGATCCCGACCAAGACGCTATACATATACCGCCCCTATGGGGCTTGATTTTTTGATGATACACACTTCTACACAGATATCGCCCAACGGGGCTAAAGATGTTTCCAGCAAACTATTGCTCGACCGCACCGTATCTTCTCCATTCTCCACTGGCAAGAGTTCCTAACATCACCTACTGACAACCGATAACTAATAACTGAAATTAAGGCACACCCGATTTACGGTTTTGTGTATAATGTTCAGTAGAACGCGAATCGAGTTCCAAAAGAGGAGTTTGAATGCACAATACGTTACGGAAAGCCGTTGTCATCTTGAGCCTTGGGTTTACCTTGAGCAGTTATGCATCTGATATCCAATTTGTCGATGTCACCGAACAGGCAGGTATCCATTTTGAGCACGCTGGCGGTATCGACTTACGTGTGCTGCCTGCACTCGTCGGTTCAGGTGCAGCGTGGTGCGACTACAATAATGACGGTAGATTAGACCTTTACATTGTCAACGGTTCCTTAGTTCGACCCGCAGCGGACGCTGTCCTCCCAAAAAACACGCTCTACCGAAATAACGGTGATGGTACCTTCACGGATGTAACCGATGTCGCTGGCGTTGGCGATACCGGTTGGGGCATGGGATGCGCTTTCGCAGATTACGACAACGACGGTGATGCCGACCTCTATGTCACGAACTATAAAGCGAATCTGTTTTATCGGAATAACGGTGATGGCACTTTCAAACGCTTCTCATCGGGTGCAGGAGGCGTTGGACATAACGGTTTCGGTGCTGGTATCGCGTGGGGCGATTACGATAGCGACGGCTATCTTGATCTTTACATCGGCAACTATATTGAATATACCAAAGTGCCGCAGGGAGATGAAGTCTTTTTCCCTTACGACTTCTTCGGACAGGCAAACGTGCTCTATGTGAACAAGGGAGATGGCGGGTTCATCGATATAACAAATGCTGCCAAAGTGAATGGTGGGTTTCATCTGACACTTGGGGTCGCTGCAGCAGATTACGATACCGATGGCGATCTGGATCTCTATCTCGCCAATGATACCGACCAGAATATTCTCTATCGTAACGACGGAGAACTAACGTTCACAAATACAAACCGTCCAGACGCACGGAGTCATACCGGCGATATCCGAAGCGGTATGGGCGTTGCTTGGGGCGATTACGATATCGATGGCGATTTAGATCTTTTTGTTACAAATTGGTTGGACGAAAACAATGTCCTCTATAGAAATAACGGCGATGGCACCTTCGCTGATGTCTCCGCGCAGAGCGGTATTTTCGAGTCCGGACTCGGTAAAACATGTTGGGGCACCGCAATGTTTGATGCGGATAACGACGGCGATTTAGATATCTTCTTTGCGGCGGGTCACATTGATCCGGCTTCGTGGGAAGCGCACGGGCAACCTGATGTCTTTCTTGAAAACAGTGGTGATGGCACCTTCGTTGACATTTCTGAAACTGTAGGACTACGGAACTTCGGTTCGTACGGCGTTGGTAGAGGCGTAGCGATCGGAGATTACGATGCCGATGGTGACTTGGACATCTTTATTGTCAACAGCGGAGCGAAACCGATGCTGCTCCGAAACGATGGAGGCAACCGGCAGCAGTGGCTTCAGATCCGCACAGTTGGCACGGTGAGCAACCGTGATGGTATTGGCGCACTCGTGAAGGTAAGTGCAGGTGATCTTCATCAGGTCCAACAAGTAACAGCGGGGGACAGTTACCTCTCCCAGAACAGTCTTGAGGTCGAATTTGGGCTTGCACACCACAAAGTGGTGGATAAGATTGTCATTCAGTGGCCGAGTGGAATTGTGCAAACGTTGACCGATGTGAAAGCGAATCAGCGGCTTGTTGTCGCTGAACCAACAGAGTGACGGGCAAAAAAACTTGCAAATCGCATTGTGAATGTGTTATTCTTAATATGTTCACATTTTTTGTTACAATCTAAGGAGGAAAGTATGCGACAGAGTCTATTCTTGGTAATTTTACTCACCGTATTTGCTACAGGAACGATGATCCACGATGCCAGTTCTGCCGAAGAGATTCGGGTATGGGGTGGCAAGGCGCAGGATTTCAAAGATTCCAAGGGTCGTACCTGGCACGGTGGACAGAACGAGAAAAAAGCCTGGGGCGGCTGGATTGAAAAGTTGCCGCGTACGGCAGAGGTTGTACAACTTACAAAAGATGCCGAAAAACTGGCGAAAGCGGAAGGCTACGATAAAGAGCTCTTTTATGCCGTTAGTTGGGCACAGTTTCCTGATGTCGTCAAGATGGAACTGAATACCGGCAAAGGTATGTTCAATGTTACCTATCTCGTCGGTGAGCACTGGTCTCCCAAAAACCGCGGTTTCGATATTATTATTGAAGACGAGATTGTTGAAGAGGAATATGTGACACCGGGTCATCATGAGATAGATATTAAGCGGTATGAGGGCATTGAGGTTAAGGACAAGGTGATGAGCTTTGAGTTTGCTGGCAATCCAAAGACGGGTGCCGGAGATCTCAACGCTATGTTCAGTGGGATAGAAGTCATTCCCGCATTAGCCGTTGACCCGAAGCAGAAAGCCACGACGACATGGGGTATGCTGAAATCGGAACGGCAAAACTAATAATAGAAGGAGGCAATTTTGATGAGACTATTCAGTGTTTTAACAATAGTGCTTTTCTTGGCTATGTTTGCACTACCGACGCTGCTACCGGCGGAGGAATTCCGAGTGTGGGGCGGCAAGACAGATGACTTCACTGATTCGCAGGGTCGTGTCTGGAAGGGCGCGCAGCAGGAAAACCAATCATGGGGTGGGTGGATAGAGCTGGCACCTCGCACCGCCGAAGTAAAAGAGTTGACAGCCGATGCACAAGCACAGGCTGAAGCCGCTGGCTACGACGTGGACCTCTTCTACGCTGTCAGCTGGGCACAGTTTCCTGCCACTGTTAAGTATCAATTTAAAACCGGCGACGGCGCTTTTGATGTTACCTATCTCGTCGGTGAGCACTGGTCGCCGAACAACCGTGGTTTCGATATCTTCATTGAAGAGGAAAACGTTGAACCGCTCTACGTTACACCGGGTAGACATGAGATTGATATCAAGACCTATCCAGGGATTATAGTGAGCGATGGCACCCTTGATTTCGACTTCGCTGGGAATGCTGAGACCGGCGCAGGCGATCTGAACGCGATGTTCAGTGCCTTGGAAGTTGTACCCGCTGTGAGCACCGCTGTCGATCCGAAGCAGAAACTCACAACAACGTGGGGCGCGTTGAAAGACAACCGTCAATAAGACACGTACTCAATCGAAAAAAGCCCGCGGTATTCTCGTTACCGTGGGCTTTTTGTTATGTGGTTGTCGGCTATTTCAAACCTTCGGTGTTGTCAAATCACCGCTTAGGATTGTGGGGCACCAGAATTTCTCAATATACTCAATGATTAACTGGGTCCCCGCTTCATGACTAACATAAGGCGGTTTGAAGGGATTGTACATCGCATCGGTGAGATCGCGTGCGAGAACAGCATTGACCCCCCAGCGTACCATCTGTTTAATCGCGAAAGAACGTCCCAGAACGCACATATTCGTATGAACACCCATGAAGATGATATTCTTGATACCCTTGTGGTTCAATAAGTTGTAGACCTCCTGCCCGTTGTCGCTGATGGCATCTGTATCAGAAATTTCAATGGCTGGATGTTGACGGTGCCACGCCTTGTAGCCATCGGTTTCGCCGGTGTCTGAGCCACCATCGGATGCATCAACGGGTAAAGGTGGGTCGGGTATCTCGCGTTCAGGGGGTGTATCGGTATGTGGCAGCTCTAACACTGAACGCCGTGCCGGGTGCGCTTCGTAGAAATCCATCGTATCGGAAGGGGCATGGATAATCTGCACACCGCTTTGTCTCGCCCGATCAAGCACGATGTTCATCCGAGGTGCCATGATGTTCACGCGCTCCGTCGCTCCCCACGACCAGTGTTCGTTCCACATATCGACAACAACGATAGCGGTTTCAGAGGTGTTCCAATTGATTTCTTCTTCAATGACGCGCCAGCCGTTTCTGCCGACTGTCCGTGCTTCCTGTCGGCGGGTTGAGAGCGATAGCGTTCCAGTTGCTGAAAAGGTATGGCTTAGTAGGTTAAGTAGCATCGGTTTCTACTCCTTTTCGTAAAACATAAGCGTCTTTATACCGTCCGTAGTAATTTTTTCGGATGCCACAGATGCGGAACCCGAACTGCCGGTAGAGATATTGTGCCGGTAAATTGCTAACGGCGACCTCTAAGAAAACCTCGTGTCCATCGTATGCCTGTATTGTTTCCAAGGCAGAGGCGAGCAGGTATCTACCGATACCTTGCCGCCGATAGACAGCCGGTACCGCGAGGTTCAGGACCTGTGCTTCTTCATGGAGAATAGTGAACACAATGTAGCCAACGAGGGTATTTTCACGCCGTGCGACGTAAACATGTTCGTACGACTTGGGTTGCTTCAGAGACAACGTGAAGTCGGCTTCGCTCCACGGATTGTCAAAGCATTCATTTTCGATTTCCAGGACCTTCTGTAGGTCGCACAAGCACATCGGTTCAAACGTGAGATTTTGGGTCGTCATTTGCGTAGATAGATGTAGGAAAATTGAAGAGCATCGCAGTTTATTTCGCTTTCATAAAGATAGCGAAAGTATAGCATAATGTAGGAAGGGATGTCAAATGATTAGAGTTACAGAGTTATGAACGCAGTGGTGAAAAAACAACAAAACATCAAACACCACAGAATTTTCGATTCTCTCAAAATTGACCGAAAACCTAAGCTGCCAAAGGGTTGAGAAGCGATTTTGAAAATTTCATGGGTGGTTAAATCGGTCAAAATTCTGTTATTTTCTGTTGTGAATTCGACACGTCATTGCGTCTTTTAAGGTGACAGAAGTAGAAGATATTAGCAACTTTGAGAGAGAATAAAACCAATATGTGAATTATAAATATACTATAAGTTAACTATCATAATGCGTATTGATATGTTATTAGAATATACTTCGTTCTGTCGGTTGCATGGGATAAATCGTTCCTACAGAAGAACTGAATGCCTTTGATTTAGCGGTTTTTCGGTGTTGTTTTTTTTCGAGAAGTCTGTTATAATTTGCTTATGTGGAATTCGTGTAGAAGAAGGAGCATATCATGAAAGACTTTGGTTTTACAGGTGGGCGTCCGGATCCGTATACATTTCCGACAGAGGGTTTAATTGCGGCGAGCGAAAAGGCACTCCGTAAGTTAGGCGGCGATCTGGTTAACTATCCGGGTGAATCTGGTTATGAGGGTTTGCGTGAACTGGCATCAATGCGGTTTGAACGACGTGAAGGTGTCCCGCTCCCGATAGATAACATTTCAATTACCTCCGGCTCCATGCAGGCGTTGGAATTGGTATTGGGAACGCTTATCAACCCCGGCGATACGGTATTGACAGAGGAATACACTTATAGTGGGACCCTCGGTATCATGCGCCATTTCAAAGCAAACATTGTTGGCGTGCCGATGGATTATATTGATGGGATGGACATGGATGCGCTGGAAGCGAAACTCAAGGAGCTCAAGCAGAAAAATATCCGTCCGTCGTTGATTTACACGACATCGAACCATCAGAACCCGACAGGGGCGATTCTCTCGCTTGAACGCCGACATCGGATGTTGGCTTTAGCGGAAGAATATGATACATTAATTGTTGAAGACGATTGCTACGGCGATATTGACTTCACATCAACCCCTACACCCGCTGCGCTTTTTAAGTTAGATACTGCAAATCGGGTGATCTTTATTGCCACTTTCTCGAAAATCTTGGGTGCGGGTGTTCGTCAAGGTTATTTCGTGGCGAGACAGCCGTATTACGGACAGATCCATCAAAACCGATGGGACGGTGGAACGAGTGCGCTCGCGAGTGCGATCGTTGCTGAATTCTTCATGGAACACCTCGAATCACACCTCGTGAAGACGAATGCTGCTGTTGGTGCGAAATGTCGCGCAGTGGTAGATACACTTGATAAGCACGTCAGCGACCTCTGCACATGGACACGACCGCGCGGTGGACTTTTCCTTTGGATAGATTTACCGGAAACGACAGACCTAAACAAATTACAGGAACTCGCTTCGGCAAAAGGGGTTGGCTATAGTAATGGGAGTGCTTTCCATTATGCAAACGAACCTGTAAAAGCGATTCGACTTGCTTATGCTTACTGCCATGTGGACGATGTTCCTGAAGGGATTACTTACCTGTGTGAGGCTATTCGAGCGGCGCAGGTGAGTTCGGCAGACGTAGCAGCAGGAGATTAGTATTCTATAGACATATCACCCCTAATGAAGATTAAGAATTTAATTGGGTAATGTATGTGTTCATTGTCTGAATCACGGAGAACACGGAGGACGCGGAGGACACGGAAATTGTGGCGTGCGGGGTGTTCATCGTCTGAAGCAGGATTTACAGGATTCTAAGGATTCACAGGATTATGGAGTCTTCTTGATTGAAAACTGTGCTTTATAGAATTACCCAAATATTTTATTAAACTGCATACGGGGTGAGGAAAGAGACGAAAACCCTTTCTGAAATGTGCAAAACTCGTTAGTAGCAACTTGGGTTATTTATAGACATAGCACTCCTACGGAGTGCGGTCCCTTAAATACACCGTTTCTATAGACATATCACCCCTACGGGGTGAGGAAAGTATCCGAAAAACCGTGTTAGAATGCCAAAAATCCGCTGGTAGCAACTTGGGTTATAAGAAGGGATTTTCAAAAAATTTGAAAATTCTCGTGCCTAATGTCATCTACCAGTTAGATAAAAACGTTACAGTTTTACAAGAGAGTTTATCGCGTGCGGGTCTTGTTGTGTGAAAAATCTATCGGTATGGGAAAGGAGTCGAATTTTTGCGTAATATTATTCTCATTTCATTGGATACGTTGCGGGCATCGAGTATGAGTTGCTACGGGCATCGCAACTTGACGACACCGCATCTTGATGCGCTTGCGGAGGGATCGGTGCTTTTTGAGAAGTGTATCAGTCCACATATCCCCACGCACCCTGCCCATACAACCATATTTACTGGCAAGGATGTTTTGTCGCACCAAATTATTACGCAGGGTGGAACGCTTAACCTCGCAACGGACGTGCAGACGATTCCAGAGTTACTGAGTGAGGCGGGCTATTTCACCGTTGCAGCGGACAATTTGGGACGTTGGTTCCAGCGCGGTTTCCCTGAAGCACAGTATCGCGGTTACCGGTGGGAGACGGGCTACCGCAATGCCCGAAAGGCGGAAGCGGTCAACCAGACAGCGATCGAACTCTTGGACCTCGCCCAAGCGCAAGACAAACCTTGGTTCGCCTTTCTCCACTACTGGGATCCACACACGCCTTATCTGCCACCGCTGCCATTCGAGCGAATGTTTTATAGTGGAGACGAATGTGATCCGAACAATCAAAGCATGGACGCTGTCTATGCATGTGAGCCTTTTACGGACTATTTTCGTCAATGGATGTGCACACCGGATCCCGCGGACCCAGATAACATTGCCAAAAAACGACTTTGGACGGACAGGCGGTATGTGAACGCGCAATACGATGCTTCGATCGCTTATATGGACGCATGCCTCGCGCAGTTGTTCCGATACCTACACGACTGCGGGCAGCTTGAGGAGACGCTACTGATTATCACTGCTGACCACGGTGAAGAACTTGATGAACACGAACTCTGGTATGATCATCATGGGCTTTATGAGACGAATTGCCATGTGCCGTTGATCGTTCACTGCCCCGCGCTTATTCATGAGGGACAGCGGCTTGGAGGGCTTGTCCGCCTTACCGATATTGCTCCGACGATCCTTGATTATGCGGGACTCACCGCAGTGGCGGAACGTGAACAGATGGACGGCACAAGTATGCGTGCCTTGATGGAGAACGGTACGCACGATGGGACGACAGAAGCGGTCTATCTGACCGAGTGTGGATGGATGAAAAAGCGAGGCTGGCAGACGCAGAAATGGAAATTGATTGTTGAAACCGGTGGTACACCGGCTGTCTACAATACGCCGGATTTAGAACTCTACGATCTTGAAGAGGATCCAGATGAGGTCTACAATCTGGCTGAAGAAGCGGATGATGTTGTTGAACGTTTGAAAGCCGATATGGCGGCGTTTCTGCAACGTCGACTTGCTGAGACGGGACTGCCCGATCCAACGGTTGAACAAGAGATTACTATGCGGCGCATCGGTGATAAATCCAAAGCAGTGCCGCTTTAGAGGGGAACATCGTGAGATATAGAGGTAAATTGTATCCTATTTGTGCCGTTTTCAGTCGCTCCTTCTATAATAGCCTGATACGAGCACAAGGAGTGTTCGTGCTTCTTGCGATGATGTTCGTTTTCACGAGTTGCGCTGCGTTGGAGGAAGCACAGCGACGCCGCGAGAAACGGATCCTCGAAGAACGGAATGCGACTTCGCTCATGCTCCAACCCTCGAAAGCAAAGTTTGAGATTAGAGAGGATGGGACATTCGAGAGCGATCACTACACCCTCAAGTTTGCCGAAGATTTGATAGTACATGAAGGATTCGACGAGGCGGAGAAGCGGGAATTGTTCGCCGAAAGTGCGCTCGGTTATATGGAAAGTCTTTACGACGCGATGAATCGACTCTTCGGTTTTAAACCGAAGCATAAAATTCACGTGACACTGCATCACCTCTACAGAGGCACCAATCTCGCAGCGTATACGCGTACGGACTATCGTTCAGGTATGGCAGACGGACGGTATGTGAAGTTTGTTAACGGTATTCAGATGGATTTCCCGATGCGGATGTATGAAAAACACGGGGTGCGAGTCCATGAGTTGACACATGCCTTTACGAATATCTATTTTCTACCGGTATGGTTCTCGGAAGGCATTGCTGTCCTGATTCAGACGGAGTATGCGAAAGGCGGGTTACATCCTAAATTTGATAGCCTTGAGGCGGATTTGGAGATTGATCTTGATGGCGTGAATCAATTGGAGAGTTGGGGCGGACATACTGATAACGATCCGCTGACGCAATGGCGATACAGATATTCGTACACGCTCGTTGCGGAACTGTGGGAGAAGTACGGTGCAGATTTTTATATCAGGGTTTTTCGGTTGATGGAAGGGGATGGTCTCCATCAAAAGCTGGCGGGGAATATGAAGACGAGTTTTCTGGTTTATTATTTCAGTGAAGCGGCGGGTGAGGATCTGGTGCCGTTCTTTAGGAAATTGCATTTCAAGGTGCGCAGACTGACAAAAGAGGACATCCTTAAGCAGATTGAAGAGAATAGAGCGAGTAGTCTACGTCGGAGGCGACAATGAGCGTTAGCGTAAAACCCATAATTACCTATACACAAACGCAAGGGCGAGGATACAATCCTCGCCAGCAGCGCGACGGCTTTTGGCCGCTACGGAGAGGCAGAGCATATACGAGGCAGGCACTTCTGTTATTGGGGTTGATGTGTCTATGCTACGGTTGCAGTCTCGGTCAGGAGTGGAGCGAGAACTACGCCCTTCTACCGGGTGTAACTGCCAGCGATCCGTCATTCATTGATGGAAAACCTGAGACTATCGGAGAATCTCAACGTAAAAAGGGATCAGGCAATGTCGTCACCGACCTTGATATCCCATCAGAGGCAATCATTCATTTGCCGGAGAAGAAGTCGCTCTATCGGATTGTGATCCACTCTACGAATTTGGAGGAGTTTGAGTTGATGGCGTTCAACACGCGTGGAGAGTGGGACAAAATCCATGACCAGCGGAGCAATAAGGAACCGGTCATTGATATCCGCCTCAACAAAGCGGTTACGACAACGGGTATTAAGGTCATTGTGCACCGGACATCGGAGGATGCTGCTCGGAGGCGGGAGAATGTCCAGATAAGGCGCGAAAATGTGGAAATTGCAGAAGGACAGATGAGACGCGGGCGTTACCGTTACTATATAACGGGACCGACAACAGCGCTCGCGAAAATTTCGGAGATTGAGTTGTACGGATACGCGAATTAGTTGTCAGTTATCAGTTATCAGTTGTCAGTCGGCATTGATTATTTTTGGGATTTATGCAGTCCACTTGGGTTCAACAGTACTTAGACCGGTACCTCGGCATCCCGCTTTGTGTTATACTCGGTCTATTTTGTAGGCAGGCACCGGTAACATCTACCCCCAAAAAAGTTCTTTTCATCCAACTCTCTGCCTTGGGTGACACGATTTTAGCGATCCCTACCATTCGAGCGATACGACACACTTTCCCTAATGCCGAATTTACGATATTAGCATCACCAACGAACCTGAATTATTTGGCAGCGTGCCCTTATATTGACAGACGTATCCCATTCCGTAAGCCGGGCTACCAGTTGATTTCGTCGCTGCGTCGTGAGGGGTTCGACTGGGTGATTGACTTGGAGCATTGGCCCCGATTGAGCGCGCTGCTCGCCTACGCAACCGGTGCCCCGAGGCGAATTGGGTTTTCGACAAAGGGACAGCACCGCCATTTCCTCTTTACAGAGACGGTGCCACACGTCCAAGGGCGGCATGAAGTCCGAAATTTCTTGGGTCTCGCGGCGCAGTTGGCGTGCCCGATACACGAACTCGGACTTGAGGTGTGGTGCGATGAGAAAGCGCGTATGTGGATACGTGAAACCTTGACGAAAGAGGGGGTCTCGCCCGATCAACCGCTTATCGTGTTACACCCGGAGGCAGGCAGACGTGGTGAGCCTCGCAGGCGATGGCCACAGGGGCGCTACGTCGCGTTGGCGAATGCACTTGTTGAACGGTATGACGCAGAGATCGTTTTGACGGGCGCGCCTGATGAGGTGGCGGTCTCTGAAGAGATTGCGGCGCGGACAAAGCACCGGTCGGTCGTGCTGGCGGGGCGGACGGATGTTAATCAACTTGCTGCGCTTTTTACGGATGCGACGCTGGTCGTGAGCGGCAACTGCGGTCCGATGCACCTTGCAGCGGCAACTGGAACGCCTGTTGTTGGGTTGCACGGTCCCACGAATTTTGCGCAGTGGGGTCCCTGGGATCGGAATGCAGGTATTGTGCGCGCACGAATACCGTGTAGTCCGTGTCTCAATTTGGGGTTTGAGTATGGGTGCCAAGCACTGTCCGACGGGACTTCACCGTGTATGCATACGGTTGAGGTTACGGCTGTCCTTAGAGAGTGTGAACGGCTGCTTGCAGGTCAATTAACGTGAGTTGGGTCTAAGAAATCTGAAGCAGGATTTACAAGATTCAAAGATTTTCAGGATTAGTCAATCCTTTTGACTGAAACTGCTTTTTATGGAATTAACGAAATATTTTCTTACAGCAATTCTATAGACATATCACCCCTACAGGGCGAGGAAATACCTGAAAAGTGCTGTTGAAATACGCAGAAATATCCAATTCTATAGACATAGCACCCCTAATGAAGATTAAGAATTTAATCGGGTAATTTTTGCCGATGCCCGGTGCGGTTCCAAACCGCACCATAGGTGTCAATTTAGGGATATTTCGTTGTATTTTATAGGAACGT